>DCFS01000064.1 GCA_002319875.1 Treponema sp. UBA1798
AACGGGAAGCCGCAGGATTTTAATATGATTACGGTGACGGAGGATATCGGTGAACTGGTTGCAGCGGAAACGGACCGCAGGACAAAAGAACTTGAACACTTGTTCCAGCAGGGACCTTCCTATATAAGTTCAAATTACGGTGAACTTGTTTTCAGTTCTGACGGTACTTTTACATGGACCGGATTTTCGCTGCTTGTGCCGGCTCTTATTTCTCCGGCGGCCACAGGACATGGAACTGTTTCTGTCAGGTATTTTATTTCGAATGCGCTGAAATCTTCATATGATGGCATTCTGACGCTCCATTTCAACAATATGGATAAGGAAATTAATTTTCTATATAAGCTTGAAGAAACAGGTCTCCGTCTGGAGGATGCATCTGATGCAGTGATGGATGGAAAAACCGTTACCGCACGGGGTATGAGTCCGCTTGTGCTTTTCTTTGCAAGGACATGATATGGCTTTTGTTCAATTTTCCCGTGTTTCACTGGCATTCGGCGATCATGATATC
The DNA here is from genome assembly GCA_002319875.1 of Treponema sp. UBA1798. Taxonomy (GTDB): domain Bacteria; phylum Spirochaetota; class Spirochaetia; order Treponematales; family Treponemataceae; genus Treponema_D. The sequence goes on from DCFS01000064.1 coordinate 509, forward strand.
TTAAAAAATGTTTCAGTAAATCTGCAGACAGGTTCCAAAGCGGCCCTCACAGGGGCGAATGGTGCCGGTAAATCGACGCTTATAAAAATAATGGCAGGACTTCTTGAGCCGGACAGCGGAACACGCGTTGCACAGAAAGATGCCCGCATTGCATATCTTCCCCAGTCAGGTTTGATCCATCAGGGATGTACTCTTCGTGAAGAAGCGGACCGTGCCTTTCAGTTCGGTTATGATATCCAGGCGGAAATAGACCGCATTGGTGATGAATTGAAGGTTGACACTCCGAATGTTCAAACTCTGCTTGTGCGCCATGACGAGCTTATGACAAGGCTTGAAGAAAGTGGCTGGCACCGGCGCGCAGTAACGGCGGAATCTGTTCTCCTCGGGCTTGGTTTTACACGCGAGGATCTTGACCGCAGAACGGACGAGTTTTCCGGCGGCTGGCAGATGCGTATTGCACTGGCAAAAGTCCTGATGCAGAATCCTGATATTTTGCTTCTTGATGAACCGACAAATTATCTTGATCTTGAAGCCCGTACCTGGCTGGAGCAGTTTCTGCAAAATTATAAAGGCGGCTTTCTGCTTGTAAGCCACGACCGTTATTTTCTGGATGTGACTATAAACGAAGTGTACGAACTGATCGGAGGGAATCTGGAACATTATCCCGGGAACTTTTCACACTATGAAAAAGTCCGGGCTGTAGAGCTTCAGACGCTTATAGACCAGTATGAACAGCAGCAGCAGGAAATTCAGCATCTTGAAGATTTCATCAACCGTTTTGGTGCAAAAGCTACAAAGGCCGCGCAGGCCCAGGACAGGCAGAAACGGCTGGATAAGATTGTCCGCATTGAAATACCCGAGTCCTTAAAAAAGATACATTTTACTTTCCCTTCAGCTCCACACGCAGGACATCTGGTCCTTCGCTTGAATGGTATTACCAAGTCATACGACGGTATGCATAACGTACTTGATAATCTTGATCTTGTTCTGGAAAACGGGCAACGTCTTGTAGTCGTAGGCCGGAATGGAGCGGGGAAGTCTACACTTTTACGTATTATTGCAGGTTCAGACTCTGATTTTACCGGAGAAATCGTGCCAGGTGCAGGTGTCCGGATCGGTTATTTTTCGCAGGATAATGCGGAAACTATTACCGGTAGCAGGAGTATCATTGATCTTATTGAAAGCGAAGCTCCTCTTCAGCTTATTCCCAGGGTCCGTGATATGCTGGGTGCTTTTCTCTTCCGCGGTGACGACGTATTTAAGAGTCTGAATGTACTGAGCGGTGGTGAAAAAAGCCGTGTAGCGTTATTACAACTGCTTTTACGGCCTGTAAATCTTCTTGTACTTGATGAACCGACAAACCATCTTGATATGCATTCGAAAGATGTACTGCTTGGGGCCCTTAAGGACTTCGGCGGGACTGTCGTTTTTGTAAGCCATGACCGTGGTTTTATAGAGGGACTTGCCACCCGGGTTCTTGAACTTACTCCCGGACATTTCCGCGTTTTTCCCGGTGATTACACATATTATCAGGAACGGCTTCTTGCAGAGCAGACCGGTAATGTCGGAAATTTTTCGTTCAGTACGGATGCAGGGCAGGCTGTTCTTCAGAAAGAAACTGAAACCGGAGCTGCGGCTCCGGAAGATTCGCCCGGACAGCTTTCATGGGAAGAAGAAAAACGTGTGAAGGCAGAACGCCGCAAAAAAGAAAAGGAAGTGGAACGGCTTGAGCAGGAGATAGACCGGACGGAGAAACAGAGAAAAGTCTGTGAGAATCAGATGGCTGATCCTGCCGTGTACAGTGACGGCGAAAAATGCCGTAAGCTCCAGATGCAGATCAGTGAATTGAAAAAGTCGCTTGATACCATGAATGCAGCGTGGGAAAAAATTGCTGCTGAATTGGAATGAAAAGATTGTTATAACGTATATAAAGTATTATAACTTGATGTAATAGTTACCGGAGGTAAAAATGAAAGTACTGGTAATCGGTGGTGCCGGATACATCGGCAGCCATGTCGTAAAGGAATTGATGAAAAAAGGCCATGAAGTTACTGTTTTTGATAATCTTTCAACAGGTCTTTTACAGAATCTTTTTCCTGAAAACGGTTTTATTGCCGGTGATATTATGGTCCAGGAACATATTGATGCTGCTTTTGCCCATGGTTTTGATGCGTTTATTCATCTTGCAGCTTATAAAGCGGCCGGAGAATCAATGGTTGAACCTGAAAAATATTCTTCCCATAACATTTCAGGTACAATAAATATTCTTAATTCTGCAATGAAGTATAACTGCAAATATATGGTCTTTTCTTCGTCTGCAGCTGTTTTCGGCGAACCTCAGTATCTGCCGATCGATGAAAAGCATCCTACAAATCCGGAAAACTATTACGGGTTTACAAAACTTGCCATTGAGCAGATTATGGGCTGGTATGCAAAAATACGCGGATTGAAATTTGCAGCACTCCGGTATTTTAACGCTGCCGGTTATGATCCGGAAGGTGTCCTGTATGGGCTGGAACAAAATCCGGCGAATCTGCTGCCTATTATTATGGAAGTGGCCTGCGGTATGCGGACAAAAATGAAGATTTTCGGTAACGATTATGATACACGCGACGGAACCTGCATACGTGATTATGTTCACGTTACGGATCTTGCGATTGCCCATGTAAAAGCACTTGATTATATTAGTGAAAAAAATGAATGTCTGACGGTAGGTCTTGGAAGCGAAAAGGGGATTACCGTTACGGAAATGGTTGAAGCCGCCCGCCGGATTACGGGAAAACCGATACCGGCGGAATATACCGGCAGACGTCCGGGGGACCCTGCCTCCCTTATAGCGACATCCGCACTTGCGCATGAAAAACTCGGGTGGGAAGCACGGTTTTCGGATGTAGATACGCTGCTTCGCTCTACCTGGGATGCATATCAGAAATACTTAAAGATACATGGAATCAGTAAATAATTAGCGGCATCCCGAAAAACTCACTTTCAGTGACTTCTTTGGGAATGCCGCTGAGTTTTAGGTCGTTGTAATATCGCGACTTAAAACATCGCACTTTCAGAGTTACCTCTAAAAACTGAAGTTTTTAGAGGCTCCCTATAGAAAAATAGACAGTCAGAAAACGGCCCCGCGTATAAACACCGA
>DCFS01000341.1 GCA_002319875.1 Treponema sp. UBA1798
CGTTGTGTATGAGCGGCGGCCTGTCCATAATTTCGAAAATACGTTCCGCTCCCGATACGGTCGTGGTCAACTGATTGTAAAAATTACTCAGGTTCATGATCGGCTGCCAGAACATGCCGATGTATGTTCCGAACGCGATATAGGTACCAACCGAGACGGTTCCCGCTCCGAGTATTTTTATGCCAACGTAGTAGAGTGCAAGTGTTCCCAGCCCCCAGCACAAGTCGATAACTGATCCGAACGCATCTGCCCAGCGGACAGCTCCGAGAAACGCCTGGCGGTGTTCGGTGACGAGTTCTTTGAACGTGCCATTCGTTTCCGTTTCTGCGCTGAAACTCTGTATAATCCTGATACCTGAAAGGTCTTCATTGATAAATGCATTCATGTTGGATGATTTTTTACGGAACAGCTGCCAGTATCTGTGGCTGTGTTTCTGGATGACAATAATTCCGCCGATCATAAGAGGCAGGCTCCACAGCGCCGCCGCAGCAAGACGGGTATTTTTTGCAAGCATAATGGCGATGACACACAGAACAGTGAGCATATCAGGGATAAACGTAGTGACGCTGTTTTCGATTACATCCTTAAGGGAATTGACGTCTCCGATGATACGGGCAAGAATTTTCCCCGCAGGTCTGCTGTCGAAAAAAGTAAAATCAAGTGTCTGAATGTGATCGTATAACTGCTGCCTTATTTCTTCTATCACTTTGTTGCTGATGGTAGCCATCAGATACATACGCATTTTTACCGCTATAACCAGCGCCAGATTCAGCACTGCTGCAAGGACTATAAGCCAGGCAAGTCCCCTTACGTCTTTTTCCGCTATATACACATCAACCGCTTTCTGAAGGAACAGAGGATTTACGAGCGCTATGGTAATGCAGAACCCCATCAGTATCAGTACAGCGGCGATTCTGGTACGGTAAGAGAGCAGATATGAAAAGAGTCTGAGAAGCGTTCTGATTTTTCCGGTTTCTCCGGTACGCTCGTCCTGTTTATATGAATTGACTGCCATAGTTATGTTGTCTCCTGCAGATAGGTTTCATACTGGATACGGTATGTCTGCCGGTACTGCCCGTCAAGTGCAAGCAGTTGTTCATGTGTTCCCCGTTCTGCGACGAGTCCCTTGTCCAGAACCAGAATTTCATCGGCGTTCCGTACCGCGCTGATACGGTGCGCGATGATGATTTTCGTAATACCGTGCAGCCTGGAAAGTGTCTGCTGTATCTGCTGTTCAGTTTCCATGTCAAGTGCGGATGTGGAATCGTCGAGCACCAGTACCGGCGCACCGCAGGAAAGCGCACGTGCGATCGTGAGCCGCTGCTTCTGGCCGCCGCTCAGTCCAACCCCTCGTTCGCCGATGACCGTTTCGTATTGATCAGGCATATGTTCCACAAAATTATCCGCACGGGCACTGCGTATGGCGTTTCTGACTGCGCTGTCATGGAGGCTGTCCCTGCGGCCCAGCTTCACGTTTTCGCTGACTGTGTCGGAAAACAGAAAAATATCCTGCATGACGCATTCGATACTGGTCCGCAGCTGGGAAAGTTGCAGTTCCCTGATATCTGTTCCGTCGAGTTTTATAACGCCGCCGGTAACGTCGTACATGCGTTTGAGCAGATTTATAACCGTCGTTTTTCCTGCGCCGGTCGCACCCATAATACCGAGCGTGCTGCCGGATGGAAGCCGGAATGAGATGTCCTGCAGTATCTGCTTCCCTCCGGTTTCAAAAGATACGTGATCGAATTCTATTGCACCTGTTACTTCCGTCAGTACAACCGGATGCGCACATTCCTGTATCAAAGGCACTTCCGCGTGTATTTTTTTGATCCGTTTTGCCGATGCACGTGCTGCCGAGATGCCGTTTGTCAGCCAGCCGAGCATTTCCATAGGCCATACGATATTCATCGAATACTGAACAAATGCCGTCAGTTCACCCAGTGTAAATTTTCCATGCATAACCATAAAGCCGCCTGGCAGAATTACGAGATAGGGGAGCAGGTGTGTTATACCCTGAAGAAACGGATAATAAGCGACGAATATGCGGGACAGCTTCAGATTCAGATCGTAATAGCGTCCGTTATGCTCTGCGAATTTCCTGATTTCAAAATCTTCGCGGGCAAATGATTTCACCGTCCGTATGCCGGCAAGATTTTCCGCTGCCGTATTGTTCAGTACAGAATTTTCCTGTGCGGTTTCTTCATAGACACTGCCAAGTTCCCGTTCCATCCGGACGGCAATACAGGCGGCGATCATCATACCAACCGTCGGTATAATGGCAAGTTTCCAGCTGAGTGAATACATGCAGTAAAGTATGATTGCCGTATGTATTACGACTTCTATTGTCAGCATGCCGATATATGTCAGGCTGTCCCAGATACGATCGACATCGTCTTTGACGCGTGACATAAGTTCGCCGCTGTTAATTCTGTCAAAAAAATCCGCAGAGAGGGACTGTATCTTCCGGAACAGATCCTGCCTGATGTATCCTGCTATCCGGGATCCTGTGGTATCAAACAGGTATTCTTTCGTATACTGAAACAGACACCGTCCGATGCCGATGGCGAGTATTCCGGCCAGAAATCTTGACAGGAGTTCTGTTTTTCCTCCGATAACGACATCGTCAATGATATGACGGATCAGCACCGGACTGAACATATCAAGGGAAACGCTTAATACCATCGCTGTAAGTGCGACAGCAAACGGCAGCCAGTTTTTGAGAATATAATTCTTGAGATTCATTTTATTCATAAAAGTAACCGGAAATTATGCCCTGAAAAAGCACTCAGGACGGTGCACCGGGACAGTTTGCCGACAGCCGCGTCGTCGCAGGAACTATCCTTATATCTTATTATACATAATAGTTAAGGAGGAAATAAAACCGGCTATAACCGGGCAGACGCTTGAAGATAGCGTTCTATGATCTGCGTTGTGATATATTGTTTATCCATGCTCCGCTACCTCCTGCTGAAAGATTTGAATAATCTATTATTACTGCAGCAGAGGAATTTTGTCAAGCTTGCGTTCTTAAATATATTCTGTCCCGGCTTTCGTTTGTTCGGTTATACTATCCCTTTACTCCGGAAGCCACGATGCCACCGATAATATATTTCTGCAGAATTATAAAAAGTATGATTATGGGAGCTATCGATATAATGGAGGCCGCAAGAATCGAATTCCAGTCGGTTCCCAT
>DCFS01000076.1 GCA_002319875.1 Treponema sp. UBA1798
TGTCGGCTACGAAAAGCAGCAGATCACCTGCCTTTGCACCGAGTTTTGAGCAGACTTCTGCCGAACTGCCGGCATAAAACTTTGAAATTCCACCTTCAAGTTTACCGGAAGCATCAACTTTCATCCATGCAAGACCTTTTGCCTTATATATTTTCGCGGTAGTTTCAAGATCTTCTATCATCTTTCTGCTGTATTTTTCAGCAGCCCCGGGTACAACAAGAGCTTTGACAGCGCCCTTCCCGTCTTTAAGTACAGATTTAAATGCTTCAAAATCAGCCAGACCGGCAAGGAAAGAACCATCCTGCATTTTCAGAGCGAAACGCAGATCAGGTTTATCAGAGCCGTACCAGTCGATTGCATCGTCGTAAGCAACATGCTCAAAATGCTCCGGCAGCGTATAATCAAGCGTCGTTTTAAAAATATGATGCATGAGGCCTTCCGTCGTGGAAAGAACTTCTTCACGGTCGGTAAAGCTCATCTCTATATCGATCTGGGTAAACTCAGGCTGCCGGTCACCGCGGGCATCTTCATCACGGTAACAGCGCGCAATCTGAAAATATTTATCAAAACCGGAAACCATCAGCAGCTGTTTGTACAACTGCGGACTCTGCGGCAGCGAATAGAATTTGCCGGGATGCACCCGGGAAGGAACCAGATAATCGCGGGCGCCTTCCGGTGTCGATTTTACGAACGTAGGAGTTTCTATTTCATAGAAACCTTTACCGCACAAATAATTCCGTGTTGCCAGCATAACCGCCGACCGCAACGCAATATTATGCTGCATGGGAGAACGGCGGAGATCAAGGTAGCGGTAGCGCAGGCGGATATCTTCGTTCGGAAGAACAAGTGTCCCGTCTTTCTGACGGACTTCATCGATCTGAAAAGGAAGCGGTGCGCTTGTGGTAAAAATTTCGATATCACCGGCAATAACTTCAATTTCGCCGGTAGTCATATCCCTGTTAATATCTTTTTCCGCGCGGAGGGCAACTTTCCCCTCAACAGCAATACAATATTCACTCTTAAGACCTGCAGCTGTTTTTCTGACCGTCTCGGATGCATCCATACCGATCAGAATCTGTGTAACACCGTAACGATCCCGTAAGCTGATAAAAAAAATACCACCAAGATCTCTTGTACGGAGAACCCATCCGTTTAAAACAACTGTTCTGCCAATGTCGTTCCTGCGCAGCTCGCCACAAGTAACGGTACGTTTCGTAGATTTCATAGTATCTCCATTTTACTGCAAACAGGGGCCCAATGTATACATCTTCCGGAATTCCCGCATCATACAGTTATTTGTGCACACTGTTTTTCCGCGTGGACAAACAAGTCTCATGCATGCTAAGATCAGATATTAACAGATAAAAACCTATGAAAAAAAAATTTGTCCTCTTCCTGATGCTTTTCGTTATCTCGTTTTCTCTTTCTGCCCAGCTCATGGGTAAAATCGGCTTTATAAATACCTTCCAGACAGGGGGAGGAAATGCAAATGACGACGACTGCAATGAATTCGATGGTTTTCAGGATACGTTCCAGGCAAGGCTTGCCGGTATCGGGGGACTCCTTGTAATCGATACTATGCTTCAGTGGAAAGCTGCAACCTGCTATACCGGCGGGGGTGACTTTGAACAAATGAAATTTTCGAACAGTAAATGTAATGTCAACATACTCTTAAAAGCCGTCAAAAATGTCGATTTCGGAATCGGAACCTATTTAAACTGGAAATTCGGCCCGTCACCGGCCCGTACGGCGAATCCATGGGAACCTCAGTATCATTCCTGTCAGGGCGGCCTTTCGTATGGCCTTCCCGGTTCAGCACCGGTTACCGGTGCAACGTATTACGCAAACTATGTCACGGAAACGCCGGAAACAAAAAAAGCATTGGCGCTACGGCTTTCCGCCGGTAACATGTTCCGTTTTGCTGCTGCGGTCCCGGATAGAACGGATACTGATAATTTTATGGTAAACGCAGCTGCGGAATTTACACCAAACGAAAAATTTCTTGCTGCTGCCGGATATAACGGAATATGCAAGGGTGACGGAAATCTGTATGCCGGTGGAATTTTCTTTTTTACCGATTTCCTTTCACTTGATTCATGGATTGCATTAGACAATCTGGGCGGTGAACGTAATAACGGGCAGACAGGCGCCGGCGGTTCCCTTGCTGTCAGCCTTCAGGATCTGACGCTGCGACCGGAAACCGGTGTTACGGTTTATCAAAATTCCGACTACACACCGTCCTGGTATACTGGTATCAGTTTACTCTATGAAATTAATGAAATGCTGACGGCAGAACTATGGTCGTCTTTCGCAGACGGCTCAAAAAACAGAGACTGGTGCGAATCACCTGCAACTGAAGACTGGACCGGTGGATCGATTTTTGATATAAGGCCTCTTATCACATATTATTTCAAGTCGACAGATGCTTTCACTTCATCCTTCGAATACCGGCATATCATTACCTACAGGAATGAAAGTTATCATTACTGGTCTGTCGGGGTGTTCTGGGTCCATCTGTTTTAGACAAAAAGTTATCGGCCGGTCAACCTGCGTTGTATAAAAATTTTCAACTCTGCTGTTACGGAAATCAATATTCCTGCTGCCAGACCAGCATTTAGTTCTCTAAAGCTACCGCAGTTGCGAACTGCTACAATGAAAGGAATAACGCAAAAAAAATAAAAACATTGGCAAGCAGATTAAACAGATGAAATATCGGATTCGTCCATTTTACTTTTTTCATTGCATGAAACAATTCACCCACAAGATATGCAGAAAGCGCAACGACAAGCAGTTTCATACTGATAAACGGTATAGCACCATACAGGAACTTTAATTCTGCTAAAAGTACGCAGAAAAACAGTATATCGACAATTTTCATTGCGGTTCTTCTGTTTTTTTCCATTGTTGAGTAAAAGCAGACAGCCAGGACCGCGAGCAGCCAGTTCACGCCGAACAATACCCAGCCTGCGGGACCGTCGAGGAAAACCAGCGAAAACAGAGACATAATACTTGCATAACACAGATAGCCGAAATCGTATGACAGTATTCTGAAAACTCTTTTTGCCCCGTACGGTGTAAGTGCATGGGCAAGCGTCGACATAAGATACACTAGAAAAAGAAACGTCCCAGTCAGGGAAAAACTCGTAACGGTACGTCCGTACAATTTTTCCGGAGCATAATATGCGGCACGCGTAACAAGAAGTACAATGGCGGCTATTGCAAGACCTGCACCTATACCAAGCGTAATAGAATTAAATATTTCTT
>DCFS01000080.1:0-1358 GCA_002319875.1 Treponema sp. UBA1798
CTTTCACAGTCAAGCCGTTCAAGAGAATCGAAAATAATCCCTTTCGCATATGCCTTGCGGTGTTCTCCGGGCATATTCTGCACCATCTTCTTAAATTCTTCCGGATTCAGTATCTGCAACCCCTGCTGCTTGATGGTATTCTGTTCATCAATATCGATCTGCGCTATCTGATCCTCTATCGATTCTATATCAAGCCTGCTGTCACGGTTCCTGAGGGAAAAACCTTCAGTAAGGCATTCCGGCGTAAACAATCTGGTTGAATCGAAAAAATTCGGACGTTTTTCCTTTATACAAAATTGCGGTATTGCAAAATTCTTCAATTCTTCCTCCATGACATTCGACAACATAATCTGATTCATGGCATTTGCAAGTTCCGGCGGTATACACGGATCACACTTTTCTCCGTATATCTCCTCCGTTTTCCGGTATTCCTCATTCTGACGTTTTGCCTCTTCAAGTATCCATACGGTTGATCCGGCAGCTTTTCCTTCCGCTTTGCTCTTCAGCAGTTCTTTAACCGCATCAGGACTCGCGTTCAGCGCTTCATCGAATCCGATTTCCTGCTGCTTTACGGTATCCCCCTGCGGCAGTGCACTCCCCTGTCCAGCCTGTTCCGGTTCGGCAAGCCGGTAATCTTTTTCAGTAAAACCGGCCCCCTGAAGTCCCTGAATTACTTTTGAAATGGTACCGCTGAAATCGGTGGATGACGTAAATACGTACGAAAGGTTCAGGACAGGATTTGCATATTCACGGGTATAGGGAAGGCGGAGTGTCCTGCCGAGGATCTGTTCAACATCAACAGTTGAATTCCTGTTGGCAAGGCTTGCGAGAATATACGCAAACGGGCAGTCCCAACCTTCTTTCAACGCGTTGACGGTAATTATAAACCGTACGGGACATGTCGGATCTTTCAGGTCTATCCCTTTCAGCTCATTGATATCAGCCGTTTTTATCGCAATCTGTTCTTCAGGGATACCGAATTCCACAAGCCGGGCCTTCAGTTTCACATAGGTGGTATTCGAATCCCTGCTTTTAGTCTCTGCCTGGAACAAAACGATCGGACGGATATAAACCTGTGTCTTTTTTGTTTCCTCCGCAGCCGCATCTTCAAGCTGACGCCGCAGATCGATGGCGCTCGATAACACTTCTTCCTGATTAACCCGGTTATAAAGAATAACCGGCAGTTTTATCATGTGTTCCTTTTTCAGCTCCGCAGCGGTAACATACGAAATAACATTGCTGTTTCTATGCGGCGTTGCAGTAAGATCAAGAATAAAAAGAGGGTTCAGACTGTTAAGGACATCAACGCTCAGTTCGCTTACCGCATGGTGACTTTCGTCGATAATGACCATCGGCCG
>DCFS01000080.1:1621-2104 GCA_002319875.1 Treponema sp. UBA1798
AATCCGTTGATTATCTGTATAAGGCTGCTTTCATCGGCACCGCTTACTTTCGTTCCGCATCCTTCCGGATACGGAGGAAATACCGCAAGCGCACCGTTTTCCTGATACATCTTGCGCCATTCTTTCGTCGTCTCCTTAGCACGGAGGGAATCGAAACTCAGGACAAGGACTGTCAGCTGTCCGACAACCGTAACAGGATTGAAGTTCTGCCCATTCAGGACCTCTTCCTTCTCCAACACTTCGACGCGTCCGTTAAAGGCTGCATCCAGTTTCTGACGGTAAGGATGGTGAACGTCCTTGAGATTCTTTGCGGTCTGTTCAAGAATCGTATCGGAAGGAACCAGCCAGACGACCAGTTTACGGCTTATTTCGGGAAAAATATCGAATACCGGTTTTACCGCATGGCAGGCAAGCAGTGTTTTGCCGCCGCCGGTCGGAACCTTGAAACATACGTGGGGAACATGGGGGATGGCATCATTATAG
>DCFS01000080.1:2435-3334 GCA_002319875.1 Treponema sp. UBA1798
CCGGTCTGCAGGTAGTCCTGTATGTATTCCCCGTATTCTCTTATAACACGCTGCTGATAGCTTTTAAGTTCCATGTCAATTTTTCCTTATTTCCGGTTCTGTATCTGTTTTACTTCACGGATGGCTTCCAGAAAATGCTGCTCCACCGGAGTAATACGATTTTTGATGCGCTCCCGGTATTTATTGTATTCCAAAGTCGCTTTATCTACGGCCTGTTTATGCGACACTCTGCCTGCTGTCTGCAGAATATCACGCCGGGTCATGCGCAGAAAATCATCAAAGGTTGTCAGCCAGTCACTCATATACATAGGGGTTCTGCCTAACGCCTGAACCTCTGCTACATCGAGATACGCGGAAACTATTTTATTCAGAGCATCAAGTTCCTCAGCTGTCAGATAATTCTTCGCAACAGTGATATCTTCCCGGGTAATATGATTTCCTGACCAACCGGTTAGTCCCATAAAGTCTTTTTGCGCATCAACCCGATCAAAAATGATTTCGGCTGCTGTATGCCCGTGTGCCGCCCAATGCATTTTGTTTTGTATAGTTTTAAATAATTCCACTGTAGAAGGAGCGTTTTTATCATAATCAATACTGGTGGCATATAAATCGAGTACTTTACGCCAGAAAACTTTCTCACTCGAGCGTATATCCCGTATACGGTCAAGCAATTCATCAAAATAATTACCCCCACCGGCTTGTTTCAGCCTCCGGTCATCAAGAGCGAACCCCTTGATCATATATTCTTTCAGAACCTGCAAAGCCCATTTGCGGAACTGCGTACCCCGGATTGATTTTACACGGTAGCCAACAGAAATAACAACATCAAGGTTATAATAATCGACATTCCGTTCCACTGACCGGGAACCTTCTGTCTGAACTGTTGCAAAATTTGCAAC
>DCFS01000080.1:3581-3799 GCA_002319875.1 Treponema sp. UBA1798
AACTGTTGCAAAATTTGCAACAGTTTGTTCCGTGGTCAACTCATTTTCATCAAAAATATTCCTGATATGCCGCGAAATGACAGACTTATCCCGCTGAAAAAGGGTTGACATCTGATTCAGTGAAAGCCATACCGTATCACTCTGGAGCGTTACATCCAGACAGACTTTCCCGTCTTCCGTCGTATACAAAAGAATATCGCTGCCTGAATCTGCCTCCA
>DCFS01000054.1 GCA_002319875.1 Treponema sp. UBA1798
TTTCAATGTCTGCAGTCCAGCCGTTTAACTGTAAATAGTCTCGTTCCAGTCCTGCTATATCGGGATCGTCTTCTGCAATCAGAATACGTTTCATATTCATACAACACCTTCTTCTCCGCTATCCAGCTGTACACCGGAAAGCGGAATACGGATATTGAATACAAGTCCGCCGGACGGCACGTTTTCTGCAGTTATCGTACCCCCGTGGGCTTCGACCAGTTCCCGCGCAATCGCAAGTCCGAGTCCAGTGCTCTCAATATTTTTCGTCCGTTCGGCATCGGCACGGTAAAAACGTTCGAAAATATGCGCAAGTTTTTCTTCCGGCAGTCCGCTGCCGTTATCCGCAATGGACAGCCGGAAACACATCCGCATATTGTCAGGCAGCTCTGCCTCTGAGGATGGAAACGCTTCAGCAGCTGCCGTTACCTCAATTTTCAATCCTTCAGACGGACCATACCGGCGGGCATTGTCAACAATATTGCGGACAATCCTGCAGAAACGTTTCGGATCAAGCTGTGCTGCAGTCTGTTCCGGCAGCATATCGTGATAGATAAAGCGGATATCATGTTCCACAAGATCAAGTGAAAATTCCTCCATAAGGTCACGGAGAAAGTTCTTCACCGTGACCTTTTCAAAATGGAATTCGAGTTTATGAATGTCCAGTTTGGAAAACAGAAAGAGATCATCGATCAGACGGTTCAGATATACGGTATTCGACCTGATAATGGAAAGATAACGCTCCGTTTTTTCCCTGTCGTCGGGGGCAAGATCATGCAGAGCGTCGACATATCCAAGCACAGCCGTTACAGGAGTCTTAAGATCATGCGAAATGTTCGCAATAAGTTCCTTTCTGTTTTCTTCATATTCCCTTTTAAGCTGCTCGTTTTTCCTGAGTGATTTTGCCATACCGTTAAATGTACGGACGAAATCCGCGGTCTCAGGATGAAACGGAACATTCACATGAACGGTAAAATCACCGTCTGCAATCCGCCGTGCAGCCGTTTCAAGCTCCGCAAGCGGATGAAGTATGCGGCTATCCATACGCAGCATGACTACCAGTTCTGAAATACCGCCCATTATAGAAAGAACAGCAAACACAGCTGCGATAAACCGTACCCCCGCTGCAAGGCCGCCGGACAGGAACAGGACGGTCCAGAAGATAATCATAACTACAAGCAACAGTGGTCGGGCATACCTGACATGCCGGTGATAAACCCGGTAATACCTGTTTGCAGGATTTTCAGGATACGCTGTTTTCCATGCTTCATACATTTGTTCGCGATACTGCTGCTTCAGTTCCATCATTTTCCGTCGCAGTTCGTTCCTCTGGTCATGGAACTGTTTATGAAACTTGTCTCTTTCTGTACGCTTTTCTTTGTCCCTCATAGCGCAGACAGTGTGAAACAAAACACATGGTTCCGCAACTGTCTGTGCAGTGATTTTATATTTTTTTTAAAATTCTTTTATCCACTTTTTATCTTCCGCTGTCATATTCGAATATGCCGGCAAAGCTGAAACAGTCATCACTTCTCTGCCGGATATAACAAGGAATCAGGAGGTTTTTATGCCGGTAATTATCGATGTAGAACACTTTACACGAAGATACGGTAATTTTACTGCAGTAAATGATATTTCTTTTGCCGTCGAAAAAGGAAGCATATTCGGATTTCTCGGACCGAACGGTGCGGGAAAATCAACTACAATCAATACACTCTGTACGATACTCAAAAAAACAGAAGGAACAATGCGTATCAATGGTCACGATGTGGACCGGGAAAAAAACCGGGTACGCCGTGATATCGGTATCGTTTTTCAGGATCAGACACTGGATGCCCGGCTTTCGGTACAGGAAAATCTGTACTACCACTGTGAATTTTATGGTGTGCCCCGTGCTGAGGTTCAGACACGGATCGCTTCAGTACTCGATCTTGTCGAACTACAGGACTGGAAAGAAACACCGGTTCAGGCGCTTTCCGGTGGTATGAAACGCCGGGTCGAAATTGCGCGTGCACTGGTCCATTTTCCAGAGGTGCTGTTTCTTGACGAACCGACAGCCGGTCTCGATCCCCAGGCGCGCGCAACGGTCTGGAAATATATCCGGCGCGTACAGGAAACACACGGAACAACAATCTTTCTGACAACGCATTATATGGACGAAGCGGAAATCTGCGATTCCATCTGCATTATGAACAGAGGAAAAATCGCAGCATCAGGAACACCGGCGGAACTGAAAGAACAGTTCTCACGACCGTTTCTCGGAATACAGCCCCGGACTCCTGAAGAACTTTCATCGTTTCTTGAAAACAGACATATTCCGTTTTCCCGTACCGCAGATACATTCGCTATTGAAGCTGAAAACACGCAGACGGAGCTTGAAATTCTGTCCCGATTCAGTCAGGACATACTGTCGTTTACCGCCGGCAGGGGATCTCTCGACGATGTATTTCTCGCGATAACAGAGCCGGACGCGTGTCAGAATAATTCCAGCCTGTGGAACGTTTCCGGTGTACAGCATTGCGGATCTGCAGTCACAGAGAACTGTCTTTTACAGGAGCGTATATAATGAGAGGTATTTTTGCTGTCTTTTCCAGGAATATAATCAATTTTTTCAGAGACCGGCTTCGGGCAGTTTTCAGTCTGCTCATGTCGTTTCTGTTTATGTTCGTTTTTTCATTCGCTATGAAAGGAGCGCTGCCCGGAGTCAGCCGGCCGCTTGACTATCTGGTAGCCGGCGTTATCATCATGACCGTATTCCAGCAGGCGTTCAACAACTCAACCGATATTCTCAATGATCTTTCCACCGGTTTCATGAAGGAAATAATCGTTTCACCCGTCCCGCGCTGGCAGATTGCCATGGGACAGATCTGTTCTTCAACCGTGATTGCCTGCATTCAGGGAATGATTATACTTATTGCCGGAATTCTGTTCGGACTTCGTATTACATTACCGGAATTTCTCGCAATGACAGGAATTATGATTACTGCAGGTCTGACGTTTGCCTCACTTGGGCTGTTTCTTGCAACTGTTTCCCGTAATTCGTCGACATTTCAGATCATCACATCTGTGGTCGTCATGCCGCTCACATTTCTGTCAGGCGCCTATATTCCCATAACCGTCATGCCGGCATTCCTGAATGGAATTATTCTGCTTAATCCGCTCACGTGGATTACTTCCCTGTTCCGCTTTGTTGCGCTTGGCATGTACAGCGCCCCGGCGGAAACACTTGTAACGGATGGAATCGCATTCACGTTCTGCGGGCAGATTATTACACCGGCAGCAGGATTCATTTTTGTTTTACTGTTCGGACTGTCTTTTTTCTTTCTGTGCGTCAGGAAATTCGGAAGTGCAGACTTTTCTTCCGTAAAAGTTGCTCTTAAACACAGGCATTAACAGGATTAACAACCCCTGATTTTTTAAGATATGCCGATACTTTTCCGGCAAATCGTAAAAAATGGCAAACAGATGCAGCCTGGTTTAAGAACGGAATATCTAAATCACAAATCCGTCTACTTCTTTTACCAGCGCTGCAA
>DCFS01000037.1:0-261 GCA_002319875.1 Treponema sp. UBA1798
ATTTCCGGCATCTCTGAATAAGCACTCATAAGAGAGAAAATTTCTTCCCGGCTGTAATTCAGTTTCTGCATGCATCCGATTTTCTGCTTTATATCAGTCTCAAGTTTTAACTGATTTGACCATTCACTGCCGGATTTTTCTTCTTTCTTGGTCCTTTCTATTCTGCTGTCCAGCAAGCGGATTTTTGATTTTAATGATTCTTCATCGGTAAAATTTTCAAAATAAATTCTGTACAAATCATCCTGAATGTAATCGACGATT
>DCFS01000037.1:627-1229 GCA_002319875.1 Treponema sp. UBA1798
TCATCCATTATACCGGTGATGCAGCCGTCTGAATCATCAATCTGCAGACTGCCGGTCTTTTTTATCAGATGCATAAGCAGTCCGGACACCGTTTCTGTCTGACCGTTTCCCAGAAGCGGGAAAATCGAGTCTGAAAAGAAGCCGTACACATCGCGCTCAAAGCCGGACGCCGAACGGTAATCAATGAAACCGCCGTTGTCTTCATGGCTGGTAAAAATGTAATCAATTTCATTTTTTAGTTCTTTCGGCGGAGACGGATTCCCGGAAGAAGAAAGTCTGCATTGAATCAGTGTCCGGAATTTTTCGTTTGTTTCCGCATAGTTCAGGACGAACGTTTTTAATTCATCAGAACCGGCATTCTGAATAATTTCTTTATAGTTCATACGTACCAGAATAAAACATGACTTAAAAACAAACAAGCCTGAACATGCTGGCAAAACAATATTGTATGGATTGAAGAGGCATGGCAGGATTTTCAATCTTTTCCGGAGTTGATTCAGCAGAAACGCTTCATATCATTCAGTGCAAAACGCATTACCAGAAAGTATAAACAACTAAAGAGACCGTTATGGTTTTCTCAGGTGAAAAGCGTCTCGAAAAAT
>DCFS01000037.1:1651-3906 GCA_002319875.1 Treponema sp. UBA1798
CCGAATCCACATCGGTAGTCTTAAGTTGTCGTCCATTCGCGTTCGTCACGGGGTCAGACTTTTTACCTGAAAGTCCACAAAATGGCGTAATTTCACGACTTATAGTCCTGAAATTACGCCATTTATTTTACTCTGCTACAGTTTTAGTACCATGGATGAGGAGAATCGCGATATATTCATATCCTTCTTTCCGTTTTATTTAGTGCTCTGTATAAGCTGCCGGATAATCGGTTCATAGACGGATTCTTCCGATGAATCAGCCGAAATGGAATATCCGGCAGCGGCTGTATGCCAGATCCATTCGGTCCAGCTGCGTACGTCCGGTTTCCCTTCAAGACTTGAAGTAAGCATCACCCAGTAGCGCTCCTGCCGTACCTGAAGACCGAGATCGACCATTTGAGTACTGATGGTATAGTCATTTTTCTGAGCTTCCGTTTCCGGCTGCATTCCCGGCGGCAGTATGTAAAGCGTTAGTATGGCAGGCATGTCTGCCTTTGGGGAAGACTTTTCCGGTTCATAGAGCAAAGAAAGCTTTCTGGTAAGCGCCCCGTTCTCTGCGCATTCTTCAATAATTTTCTGTTTCACCTGGTACCCGGCTGCATATTGCGGCAGAGTGATTTTTTCAGGAAATGAAATTTTATACCCGAGCTCATGTGAAAGAGAACGTGCGGATGCGTTTCTTCTGAATTTCAATACGGTAACAGGCAGATTTTTCATTTCCGCCAGTTCCGCCGGTGTCGCTTTTCTTCTGACCAGTTCAGGTTTCTGTCCCGGCTCCTTTGGGGTTCCCCAGAACCAGAACGCATCCTGTCCGTCATACCACTTGTTGAGGTACTGTCTGCGGTGTTCCGCTTCAATGTAGCTTATGCGGTCTCCGTTTTCAGGTTTCCATTCCCCCATAGAAGCAGAACCTTCTCCACTGTCATACTGGATATACCATTCCTGTTTATTTATATCAATATCACTGCGGAAAACCAGCCGGCCGGTGTCCGGATTATATGTATAATCATATCCGTCAATTGCAAGACGGCCGCCGAGAATAACCATCAGGCTGTTCGGATCAGAAATACCGGCCAGTACGAACGTATCGGGAAACCGTGCAGTACCGGTAACGCCTGCGATGTAATCGTCGAACAGGATCCGTGTTTTTATTATCAGTTCTGTTGTTTCCGGATTATATTCCCAGTCGCCTTCCCTGAGTTCATTTTTTTTCGAACGATCATGGCTGTCAGTAACCAGTACGCTCCTGATTTCCGTGAATACGGTTGAAGTATACAGTTTACCGTCGGCAGCTTTTCCTGTATTGATCGAAACTTCATGTTCCGCCACGCGGCCGCCCGGAGCTGACGCGCAGGAAATGCAGACGCTTCCGGCTGCAAGCAGGAACATACCGGCGAACAGTAAAAATCTGAACAGTTGTCTTTTCATTGTGAGCCTCCGGTGCGAAACTGTATCATACGGATACGGTCGGCGGTATCGGCCAAAAGTATGATTTTATTTTTTCCGGCATACCGCGGCCGCCTCCGTCCGGTTCCTGGTACCGGTTTTCAGAAATATCGATGAAAGGTGAGTCTTTACAGTGGAAAGTGAGATATACAGCGTTGCCGCAATTTCTTCGTTGGTTCTGCCTTTACAGATCTGGCAGAGAATTTCGCATTCCCGGCGTGACAAGCCGTATTTTTCTGATACGGCAGCAAGCTGTTCCGGCCCGGTGTCGTCACCATCAGAAGCGGTATCTGTTGATACGGAAAGCCTTGGCATTGACAGGAAAAGACACAGAAACAGGGCAGCCATTCTGACGGCAGCGGATAGAAGTCCGGGAACAGGTGAAACCAATACAAGAAAAGCTGCTGCAATCTGAATCAGATCGTAACCGGTCCACACCGGCAGCAGCTGCCGCGGTATCTGCCGCTTCCGTTTCGTACGGGCATACTGCAGACAGAAAAAGATAACGGTATAAGCTGTCAGATCACAGACAGACAGGAATAGCTGCAGCGTCTGCAGCGTCACCCTTCCCAGGACAAATACCGAAAATACAGGTACCGGAATAAACGACAGCGCAAATATCAGGCCGAACCGGTCCTGTTGCCCCTGGCTCTTTTTATGCACGTCATCGGAACTGCCATGGATTCCGGCAGCGGTTATGCAGGACTGTATGGAAAAAAACAGCAGACAGCACAGGCTGTATACGGAAACTGCAAGGATAAAACGGAAAGCCGAGGAACGCGGGAACCGGTTAAACCAGTCCGGCGTAC
>DCFS01000037.1:4037-5653 GCA_002319875.1 Treponema sp. UBA1798
ACTGCCATGGATTCCGGCAGCGGTTCTGCAGGACTGTATGGAAAAAAACAGCAGACAGCACAGGCTGTATACGGAAACTGCAAGGATAAAACGGAAAGCCGAGGAACGCGGAAACCGGTTAAACCAGTCCGGCGTACTCCACGTATATAAAAGGAGAGACAGGTCATAGACAAAAGACGAAATAATAAAACCGAAAGCGGTCCGGTCTGCAGTACGGTCCATACAGCCCAGTATATCATAAAGCCTGTTTTACGGGTAATTACCGGACAATACGGTTTACCACTGCATGTCCTCGTAATTTGATTTGTACATTTTCATATCGCTCACAAGACTGCTGTTGATTTCCTTCATGTCAAACGCGGTAAAATCAAACTGTTCTTCCCCAAACCACGCCTTCAGTTCTTTATACTGTTTTCCGGAGCCTTTTTTAAACGCTTTAATCAGATCCTCCAGCCCGCCGGGGCCGCCGCAATCGTCTATTATTCCGTAATTTTCTCCATCAAGTACTTTCACGGGTTTCAGGGCGGTAAGAGTTCCATCTGCAATAATTTTTTCCTGTTTCAGTTCAAACTCCCAGTTGTCGCCGAAGTCATAGGTAAACAGGCATTTTGTCTGAGGGGGTTCAAATGCCTTACCGACCCGTATCTTCCGGGCGTCGATTCTCTTCATGCCGTCAAGCGCATCGTCGTACGGATCCGGCAGTTCTATGAGTGTTGCAGGACTTTGAGATTCAAGCATGGTAAACGGCAGGTCTGCGACATCGGTATTTTTGAGGAAAGGCGATTTTGAAACCCTGGCCATGTAGTCTCCATGGAATTCAGTCTGCGTCACTTCAAAATTAAAAAGATGTCCGCCGGAGGCTTTGAACATAGCCAGAATCGCGTAAGCGAGCGTTGTTATTTTAGCGTCCTGCCGTATAACGAAACGCCGCCACAGCTTCGGAGTAAAATCATTGAGTTCTATGTAAAACTGTACCGCCGGTACGTCTTCCCTCTCTGCCTTTACCTTTACAGTGAGGACGGCAGGGACAGCGGGCTTTTTCATGTCTTCGCTTATAAACAGGTCCTTCGGCTCCTGATAATCTTTTTTATCACTAAAAACTGACGTAAGATATCCGCATATACCGTCGTTAATCTCTTCCTGAGAGTTACCAGATCTGCATGCAAACACAAGAAATTGCTTTAATACATTCATTGCAGAGCGGACACGCAGGTTATACGTTTTATAGAAACCGGTTTTTCCGGTAAATTCTTCAATATATGTGGTAAAAACAGCAGAAAGGCCTTTCTGATCGAGATACGTTTTCAGTTCGCTTATGAACCTGCCCGAAAACTTCTCCGCCGATGTAATTCCCGCCGCCGGAAAACAGACGCCGAAAAGTGAATATGCATTGCAGACAAGGAAATATTTTTTCCGCTCCGCCGTAAACATATCAACACACCATTCGCAGTAACGGTTTTCCGCAGTTAAATCAGAATCTGCCAGTGCAGGCGGTTTTACCTGCTCCCGGGCTTTTACACTTAACCGGATTTGCATAAATCAGGCTCCTTTTGATTCCATAGTTTGAGTATACCGGTAAACCGAAATGACAACTGCATTCCGGATGATTTCTTTAT
>DCFS01000302.1:0-2439 GCA_002319875.1 Treponema sp. UBA1798
ACCGTCCTGACGCTATTTTTGCCAGTAACGATCTGCGCGCTATTATTGCTCTGCGTGCCCTGCACGATGCCGGAGTTACCATTCCGGACGATATTGCCGTCATGGGATTCGATAATGTGGAACTCAGTTCTTTAACCGAACCGCCGCTTTCTACCGTTTCCCAGCCACTGTATAAGATCGGTGTACTTTCTGCCAGACGGCTGATCCATCAGATCAGTTATAAAAAAGAACATGGGCATGTGGAATCCCCTCTGGTGGATATCCTGGGAACGGATCTTGTTATCAGAAAATCTACCTGAATGGAGAACATCTGTAAAAACTCACTTTCAGTGATTTTTTGCAGATGCCGCCGGGTTTTACGTCGTTGTAATATAGCGGACTGAAATTATAAAAATGATCCGGGGTAAACCGGAAGAACCGGATAAAGAGCAAACTGTGTGTCAGCCTGTTCACAACCGGCGGGCATAATGCCATATATTGTTTTGCAAACGTTTGCAAAACAGAAGAAGATACTATACGGGGAAGGGCTTAGGCCCATGGACTGGGAGGTTTCGCATTTATGAAGAAGACAGCAATTGTAACAGGTGGAAGTAAAGGAATCGGATTTGCCATTGCCAGCCAGCTGGGGCTGGACGGCTACAATATTGTGATTATGGCCCGTTCCACTCAGCAGCAGAATCAGGAGAATCTCGATATTCTGACTTCCCAGGGAACATCGTGGTTGTATGTACAGGGAAACGTCTCTGATCACGCAGACCGGCAGCAGCTCCTTGATGCAACGCTGAAGGCTTTTGGTGCAGTTCACGTGCTCGTTAATAACGCCGGTGTCGCTCCTCTGGTTCGTACCGATCTGCTGGAAATGAGTGAAGAAAGTTTTGACCGGGTAATCAGCATTAATACTAAAGCGACGATGTTTTTGACTCAGATCGTAGCCAGACAGATGATGAAACAGGATGTTGTCGGACGGAAGCGGGGAACCATTATCAATATTTCATCCTGTTCAGCGGCCGTTTCTTCTACGGGACGCGGAGAATACTGTGTTTCCAAAGCCGGTGTTTCAATGCTGACGACATTATATGCCGACCGGCTTGCACCCGAAGGTATCCTTGTACATGAAGTAAGACCTGGCGTTATTGCTACTGATATGACCAGTACCGTGCGTGCCAAGTATGATGCACTCTTTGCTTCCGGTGCATTTCCGATTGCCCGTTGGGGGCAGCCTGAAGATGTCGCAAATGCGGTTTCTTCCCTTGCAAGTGATAAATTCCTGTATACGACCGGAAATTACATAGATATAGACGGAGGCTTCCATATCAAACGTCTGTAAAGTTTTTGCAGAAGTACCGGTGCTGCGCATAGTGCGGTTGCGGCCGCTCCGGTGCGCAGGCTTCGTTTGATTTTTTCATGGAGAAAAAAAATGACAGAATCTGTATTGCAGGTGGGACATTATACAATACCAGTGTATTCTCTCAATACCCTTGTGGTCGGATCCGGAGCGGCAGGATTCAATGCGGCGGACCGTCTTTACCAGTTCGGACAGCATGATGTTGCAATTGTTACCGAACATGTTTTGGCCGGTACATCAAGAAATACCGGTTCCGATAAACAGACGTACTATAAACTGACGCTTTCAGGGAGTGAAAGCGACAGTGTACGTGCAATGGCCCTGAACCTTTTTGAAGGTCAGTGCGTGGACGGCGATATCGCTTTGTGCGAAGCCGCTCTTTCCAGCCAGTGTTTTATGCATCTGGTGGAACTGGGAGTTCCGTTCCCGAGAAACCGGTATGGCGAGTTTACCGGATATAAAACCGATCATGATCCGCATCAGCGTGCTACCAGTGCCGGACCCTACACGTCACGGATAATGACGGAGTGTCTTGAAAAGTCGGTAACAGCAAAAGGCATCCGTATATTCGATAATCTGCTGGTTGTCCGCATATTTGTTACAGACGGACAGGTAAAGGGCCTGCTGTGTCTTGATGTATCAGGAACGCCATCTCCGCGTTTTGTTGCGTTCAACTGTACGAATGTAATCTATGCAACCGGAGGACCGGCGGGGATATATGCAGACAGTGTCTATCCAGCAGGCCAGTACGGGGCAACAGGGATTGCGCTGGAGGCTGGCGTGACAGGACGTAATCTGACTGAATGGCAGTACGGTCTTGCTTCCGTAAAACCCCGCTGGAATGTTTCCGGTACTTATATGCAGGTTCTGCCGCGATTCTTTTCAACCGACCGGGATGGAGGTGACGAACGGGATTTCCTGACTGATTATTTCCGTAATACCGGAGAGCTGCTTTCGATGGTGTTCCTGAAGGGATATCAGTGGCCGTTTGATATCCGTAAAGCCGCCGGAGGCTCTTCGCTGATAGATCTGCTGGTATACAGAGAAACAAAGCTGGGACGAAGGGTCTTTCTGGACTTCCGTGAAAATCCGGG
>DCFS01000302.1:2801-5989 GCA_002319875.1 Treponema sp. UBA1798
CATATGAATGCACCTGCTATGGAATTCTACCGTTCCCGCGGTATTGACCTTGCCGTACAGCCGCTGGAAATAGCACTGAGTGCCCAGCACAATAACGGCGGACTCGGCGTTGACTGCTGGTGGCAGACGAATATTACCGGTTTCTTTGCCGTCGGAGAAGCGGGCGCCACACACGGTGTGTACCGTCCCGGCGGCAGCGCGCTGAACTCCGGACAGGTAGGTTCCCTCCGCGCAGCGCAGTATATTGCAGCCTGCCGGACCGGGGCACCGGATACAGTTTCCTGCTTTAGCGGAAATTTCTTAAGTGCTGTCGAATCTGTTATTGTGTTGTCACAAGCCGTCGTATCGGATGCTGCCGATACGGTTGACCGCTGCTGGGAGCGCGCGACAGCCAGAATGAGCAGAGTCGGTGCAACTGTCAGAAACGTCCGGGAAATTGCCTGCGCGGTCAGTGAAATCCGTGACGAACTTGACGCCTTTTCAACGTCAGTCAGAACCCGTAAAAACAATCTTGGACGGGCATTTCATCTCCGGGATGTCCTGACCGCTCAGTATGTGTACCTGAATGCCATGCTTGATTACGTATGTCATGGCGGCAGAAGCCGGGGCAGTGCACTGTATACGGATAAAACCGGTACGTTGCCCTGTTCCGGGCTTCCTGATGAGTTCAGGTTTGCTTCTGACGAGGGCATGTTGTCCGGAAGCGTACAGGAGACACAGTACCGGGACGGACAGTGTACGTTTACCTGGAGGCCGGTCAGAACGATTCCCGGAACCGATGATTTTTTTGAAAACGTCTGGCGCAGCTATCGCGAAAATGAAAATATCTGTTGAACCGGGCCGCTTAACGGTTTTGTCACCGCGATTGTGGTATATACCGTATTGCGGCTTTTGACCGGCGGAATGCATAAAAGAGCTGCCAGCGGTATTTCGTCAAAGTAATCAAAAAATATTTGTACAGGATTGCAAACGTTTTCACAGGAAGGTATCATTCTGAATGAAAAATCCCGGTGGATTGTCTGCACATCCGCGTATACAGGAGGATCTGATGAAACACGAAAAATTTCATTATAAAAATGTAGAGGATATTCTTGAAACTGCTCGTCTGCTATCCGTTCATCTGCCGTTTGCAAAGGATACTGCAGTGTTAAAAAAAACGCTCGGGGTTTCAGCTTCCGTTACGTTTATGAACAGAATGGGCATTGCTCCCATGGAAGGGGCTGACTCTGAAGCGGATGGTTCCCCTTCAGAACTGACAACGGTCAGATATGTGAATGAGGCTGCCGGTGGAAGCGCTGTCATATGGTTTGAAGCGATATCCATCGTGCCAGAAGGCCGCTCCAGTTCACACCAGCTTATGCTGACCCGTGAAAATCTTGAGAACTATAAAGTATTTACCCGTAAAATCAGGGAAGCAGGCCTGAAGGTCAACGGATTTGCACCGTATTTAATTATGCAGGCCAACCACAGCGGCCGCTATTCAAATCCTCAGGACAAGGCTGCTCCGCTGATCGCTTACCGCCATCCGGTTTATGAAAAACTCCGTCCTGCCGATGATTCGTGTATTGTTCCTGATGATTATTTGAAGAATCTTGAAGTGCAACTCGGTGAAGCTGCAAAACTTGCAAAGGAAGCCGGGTTTGATGCGGTCGATATAAAAGCCTGCCACGGATATCTGCTGGCGGAGCTTCTGTCCGCGTATAACCGCCCGGGACTATACGGCGGACCGCTTGAAAACAGAACACGTCTGCTCCGTAACGGTATTGCTGCGGCTAAAGTATATGAAGATGCCGCTTTTATGGTAACAACAAGGCTCGGCATTTACGACGGTTTTGCCTGGCCGTACGGGTTCGGCGTAAAACCGGACTCCGGTGAAACTCCCGATTATTCGGAGCCGGTTGCTCTGGTACGGCAGCTGTACGAATCATACGGGCTGCATCTTATGAATCTGACTATGGGAAATCCGTATGTCAGTATACATGTGACCCGTCCTTTTGATATGGGAAAATATATACCGGACGAACATCCCCTTGAAGGTGTTGCACGTATGATTAACGGTATAGGGGCTGTCAAAAAAGCGGTGCCGGGTATAAAAATTCTTGCTTCCGCTCCGTCATATCTGAGACAGTTCTCCGACCTTTTTTCTGCGGGGGCTGTTGAAGAAGGCTTGTGCGACGGCATGCTGTTCGGGAGAATGTCTTTTGCGAATCCCTCATTTGCCAGTCAGATTATTCATGACGGGCGCATCGATGCATCAAAAACCTGTGTTACCTGCGGCAAATGCGGAGATCTGATCCGTGCGAAAAAACCGACCGGGTGTGTTATCCGGAA
Source organism: Treponema sp. UBA1798 (assembly GCA_002319875.1). Classification (GTDB taxonomy): domain Bacteria; phylum Spirochaetota; class Spirochaetia; order Treponematales; family Treponemataceae; genus Treponema_D. The sequence continues at coordinate 5,133 of DCFS01000302.1, forward strand.
TCCGGAAACATATCTGAAGTATTATAAGGACATCCTTAAAAACTGAAGTCTTTAGGGATGTCCTTAAAAAAATACTGTCGGGAACAACATAACCGCCGGGCACGGACACAGCAGGATCTTTTTCAATGGCCTTGCTTGCGGCGTGGCTGGCGATTCATCACTGCCGGATAATCTCCGGCGGCATATCTGCGGTATACGGCTATATTGTACAGTACCGGCGGTTTGCGATATGATCTATTCGTGTATTTCAATGGAAGCAGGTGAAAAGCCTGCACTGGATGCCTAACTGTATCGGAAATACCGGCCGTCAGCGGATTGTGTTGCAGCAGAAATCCGCGGCTGGCATGCCGTTTTATCGGTGTGCCGGTACTCACTGCGAAAGCGGGAAGAGGTGCCGTCCGGTTCCGGAGTCAGGAAACTTTGGTACACGTTGAATCCGTGGTGTGCGTAATTACGGATCCATGCCGTCCTGTACGGAACGGTAAACCTGTTGGAAATCAGGCATTTCGGGTTTCCGGAGTTCTATTCATGAAAAAATCCATTTTTTCTCAAAGAACAGCAGCCGTAATTCTGTCTGCTGTGTGTGCGTTCCTGTTCCCGGTATTTTCCGGTTTTTCGCAGGATGTGAGCATTACCGTTACCGGTTTACGTGATGAAACGGATATAAACAGCATCGCGGGTGCAGTTTCAGTTATCAGTTCCGACGACATAGAAAAATCGGGGAAAACAAGTGTTACCGATCTGCTTGAAAGTGTTCCCGGCGTTTCCCTTTCAGGGGTGACCGGTTCTACCCGGCGGGGCGTTTCGATAGGCGGATACGGGGATAACAGTTATGGACGGGTCCTTATCCTGCTTGA
>DCFS01000089.1:0-16454 GCA_002319875.1 Treponema sp. UBA1798
GAGGATTGTGTTCCGAAAGCTCATTTTGGAACGCTTGGCCTGCTTCATTCCACTCAGGTTCCAGATATAGAGCCGATATTGTGCGGTAAAGGGCCGGAAGGCCATGCAATACTGGCATCAGACAGGAATAACCTTGCATTCGGCGCAAAAGGGATCGGTGAAATAGCGGCCATCCCCACAGCACCTGCAGTCGCGCTGGCATATTACCGGCGTGACGGTATATTCAGACCGAAGCTGCCGTTGGAAAAGACCCCGTACAGCAGGCAGAAAAGTGATGATGGGGAAAAAAAGGCCAGGGAGATAAAATGAAACGATTTGCCATAAAGGGAGATATTATCTATACAAAGACTGCCGACACATTCTGTACGGCTGAAAATTCTTATCTGCTGTGTGAAGAAGGTCTGTGCCGCGGTGTTACTGATTCTCTGGACGGAGAATGGGAAAAAGTCCAGATATTTGACTATTCGGGAAAACTGATCATGCCCGGTTTTACTGATCTCCACGCGCACGCGCCGCAGTATGCATACCGCGGCATGGGAATGGATCTGCAGCTTCTGGACTGGCTGAACACTTATACGTTTCCGGAAGAAGCCAAATATGCAGATACCGCGTATGCGTCACGTATGTACGCTTCTTTCGCCGATGAACTTGCGTGTGGTCCTACGACCAGTGCAATACTTTTTGCAACAATACATACTGATTCCGATCTGCTGCTGGCAGGACTTCTTGAAAGGACAGGCCTCAGGATCCTGCTGGGAAAAGTAAATATGGACCGCAATTCGTCCGACGCGCTCACTGAAAAGACAGAAAAATCGCTTTCTGAGACGGAGCGCTTTATTGCCGGTCTGAACCGGTTCAGGAATGTACGTCCGATTGTAACGCCCCGTTTCGTTCCGTCCTGCACGCAGGAACTGATGACCGGACTGGGGAAACTTGCCGGAAAATATAATATTCCAATTCAATCCCATCTGGATGAAAATAAAGCCGAAATTCAATGGGTCCGTGATCTGCACCCGGAATGTACCTCGTATACCGATGTGTATCGTACCTGCGGACTTCTAGGTCCCCGTACGGTAATGGCTCACTGTGTTCATATGACGCCCGATGAAGAAAATCTGATCAGAGAGTCGGGAACTTTTATAGCGCATTGTCCGCAGTCGAACGTTAACCTCTGCAGCGGTGTTGCCCCTGCCGTTCACTATCTGGAACAACATATAAACATTGGGCTTGGTACCGATATCGCAGGAGGGGCTTCCCTTAATATGTTCCGCGCGGTTTCCGATGCCATCCGCGTTTCGAAGTTACGGTATTATTTTACGCAGGAAAACCGTCCGCTCAAAGTCAGCGAAGCTTTCTATCTTGCGACCAAGGGAGGAGGATCGTTCTTCGGTAAAACCGGCAGTTTTGAAGACGGATATGAGCTTGATGCCATCGTTGTCGATGATACGGGTTTCAGCAGACTGGAAAATCTGAATCCCGCACAGCGGGCTGAGCGTGTTTTTTATTTGTCGGATTATCGCAATATAAAGGCAAAATTTGTAAAGGGCAGGCGCATATATGAAGAATCTTGAGCGGCTTTCAGCGGTAGCTTCCGGCCGGGACAGGGCGGACATTGTTTTTCACGGGGCGTCAGTACTTAACGTTTTTACGCGTGAATGGGAAAAAAAGGATATTGCCCTGTGCGGTCAGTATATAGCGGCCGTCGCGGAACCGGGCATGTACAGGGCAGAGAAGGAAATGGACGTTACCGGGAAATGGATAACTCCCGGTTTCATAGACGCGCATGTGCATATCGAATCTTCAATGGTCCTGCCCGGAGAATTTGCGCGTACGGTGGCGAAACATGGAACAACGGCTGTTATTGCCGATTCCCACGAAATAGCGAATGTGCTCGGACCTGATGCTGTCCGTTTCATGATCCGTCAGTCGGAACGCGCTCCTGCCGATATTTACTTTATGATACCGTCATGTGTTCCGGCAACTGATTTCGAACATACAGGCGGCGTTATTTCCGTTGCGGATATCACTTCCATTCTTAAAATGCCGCGCGTTATCGGCCTGGGAGAAATGATGAATTATCCCGGTATTATAAACGGAGATCTTGCAACGCTCGACAAGCTGAGTACGGTATTTAATATGGCTGGAGAATGCGCTGTGATCGACGGACATGCCCCGCTGGTCCGTGGCAGGCAGCTTCAGGCATACAGGTCCGTCGGTATCAGGACAGATCACGAATGTCATACGTTCGACGAAGCTGCTGAGAAAATCCGCAGCGGTATGTACATACTGATACGCCAGGGATCAAGCGCCAGAGATCTTGAGCTTATTGTACCTGAATTGGCTAAAAGCAACCTTCCGGTAGACCGGTTCTGTTTTTGTACGGATGATAAAAATATAGCGGACATTATCAGGGAAGGTCATATTGACTCTAATATCCGTAACGCGATACGACTCGGCCTGAGACCGGAAGATGCCTATACGATGGCTTCGCTCAATGCTGCCGAGTGTTATCATCTGAATGATACCGGTGCCGTTTGTGCCGGCTATAAGGCGGATTTTGTTATCCTCGACGATGAGGAAACAGTGGCCGTCAATTCGGTGGTAAAGGCAGGAGTCAGACCGGAAACAGAACAGTCTGTTACCGTAAAACTGTCTGAGACACGCAGTGGTTCGGAAACCGAAGAGCTTTTGTATCGTGCCTGCCATTCAATACATCTTGAGGCTGCTGAAATTACTGCTTCAATGTTTGACGACAGCGTTTCACCGATATTCGGCAGGTATGCAATAGCCATACATCCCGGAACTCTGAATACTGAAAAAAAAGTGCTGAAAGACGGGGAAGCGGAGCGTGGACTTCGGGAAGGAACGATGTGCCGTCTCGCCGTTATAGAACGCCATAAAAAAACGGGTTGTCACTCGATGGCGCTGCTGAGCGGGTACGGCCTGTCAAGAGGAGCCATTGCGATGAGTATCGGTCACGATTCCCACAATATTATCTGTGCGGGCATCAGACCTGAAGATATGAAAGCGGCGGTTGCACGGATCTGTACTATGCAGGGAGGCATTGTTATCGTGAGAGACGCAATGGTAACTGCAGAACTTGCCCTTCCTGTTGCTGGTCTTATGAGCAATGAACCTGCTGTCCATGTACAGTCAGCACACGACGCGCTGCTGCCGGCGGCACGTGATCTTGGTATCTATAAAGATACGGAACCGTTTGTGACACTCTCGTTTCTGGCGCTTACCGTAATACCCGAACTGCGTCTTACGGACTGTGGGTTATTCGATGTATGCCAGTGGAAGTTTCTTTAAGAATACGCTGATTAAATTCCAGTGACTGATTCAGCGTGCACCTGTTATTTCCCACGTTCCCGGAATGATAGTTGCAGCGGATATAAAATCATCATCCGGCACTGCCGTTCTGTCCGTTTTCTGCCAGACGTTTTAAATATGCTAGTTCTCCGGGAGTATCGGCATCGTAGAGGATTCCGGGATCGCGGACGGAAACAGACTCAACAGGTATTTCCGTACTTTTCAGGGCACCTTTTAACCCGTCGTCTCCGGTATACGCCAGTAAATCCGGTACCAGTTTTGTCTGAAAAAGTATCGGGTGACCTCCCCGGTTATTGTAGACAGGCCTTGCAATCACCGCTTCGCTTTCCATCAGTTTTTTTACCGTAGAGATACTGAAAAGCGGTATATCAACCGGCGTAAAAACTATGCGGTCGCAGCGATACAAAAGATACTGCATTCCTTTTTTTGCAGATTCAAACATGCCGGTTGTCTTATAATCGGGATTCAAAAGACAGATAACCTCATCGTACGAAGCAACGCAGGCTTTCAGTTCTTCCGCTCTGTTTCCGCAGACAAGTACAATCTGTCTGATGCCTGCTTCCCGGAACGTTCGGATCATTCTTTCGACGATAGTCACACTGCCGATTTTCAGGAGCGGTTTAAAACTTCCCATTCGCGACGACATTCCGGCTGCTGTAATCAGTGCCGCCGTTACTGAAGTTTTCACACACGGTTCCTGACGGTTACTGTTTTTTCCGATACACTGACCGCTACCGGTAGTAATCTTCATGTTCTCCGGCGTCGTCTGCGCGAAAAAAATCTTCAAGCATATTCATACAGATTTTTTTTCTGTAAACAGCAGTCGAACGCTGATCATCGATAGGCTGTACGTATGGCTCCCATAAAGTTGCAAAATCCCGGCTTCGTTCCGACAGTTCTGCAACCGGTATCCCTGCCAGTTTCTTTTCATAGTCAGGTTTTCTGACAACAGTAACGCCGACTGCACCGAACGCAACGCGGATATCCTGAATAATACCGTTACGCTCTTTCAGCAATGCTGCAAAAGAAACCTTTGAAATTGCCTGAGCGTTCCGTGCTCCGACTTTTTTATAATATGTCCTCGACAAGTCTGCATAACTTTTTTTCGGAAGCTCGATGGCGGTCACCATTTCACCTGTGTCTAGTGCCGTTTTTCTGACTCCCAGAATAAAATCTGAAACGGGCATACGTTTTTCGCACCGTTTTCCCGAACTGTCAAGCGATATTTTTACGATCTGTGCGTCAAGCAGATATAAAACAGGAAGCGTATCGCCCGCAGGTGATGCGTTACAGATGTTTCCGGCAACAGTACCTGCATTCCGTATCGCAGGAGATGCGATCTGACCTACTGCCTGGCGCAGAAGTTCCGGTACGCGCATATCCCTGAGTATATCGGCATAAACGGTTCCTGCTCCGATCGAAAGGACTGTTGTCGTATCCGTAATTTTCTGAATCTCCTGTATCTGATTGACAAAGACCAGCGCCGGCTTTTGTCCGCGTTTGCTGTTCTCCATTTTCCAGCGGACCATGACGTCGGTTCCGCCGCAGATTATTTTCTTTTCGTCTTTTTGAAACAGTATTCCGGCTGCTTCGTCTACTGTCCGGGGATAATATGCGTTGTTTACCATAATCCGTTTCCCCGTTCTGCGGCAGTTTGTACTGCGGTAACGATCATATTATACCCTGTACAGCGACACAGATTTCCCGATAATGCTTCACGTATTTCGTCTTCGGAAGGATGAGGATGGACTGAAAGCAGCGCCTGGGAAGCAAGAACCATTCCGGGTGTACAGAAACCACACTGTACGGCACCGCAGTCGGAAAAAGCCTGTGACAGAACCTGGTATTGTTTCGTACCGCTGAACCCCTCGATCGTTACGACGTTTTTCCCTTTGACACTTCCGCAGGCAGTAATGCATGAAACCTCAAGTTTCCCGTCGATCAGTACGGAGCAGGCTCCGCATTCACCTTCACCGCAACCTTCTTTTGTACCGGTCAGTTCGAATTCATTCCGGAGTATATCAAGAAGACGCGTATCAGGAGCGCTTTCAGTTTCGACATTTTTTCCGTTCAGAATAAACTCCATTATTACAGCGCCTCCATAATCTTTTCCGGCGTCAGCGGAAGCGACGAAAAATGTTTCCCTGATGCCTGTTCAACAGCTGCTTCATATGCAGGGGCTCCGCCGATAAGAGTGAGTTCTCCTGCACCTTTTGCACCGAACGGACCTCCTTCGTACGGATTATCGATCAGCGTAATTTTGAAAGGAACCGTATCTTTCGCAGTCGGAATCATATAATCTGTGAACGAAGGCTGAAATATCCTGCCATCTTTATCTTCCATCTTTTCCATGGAACCATATCCGATTCCCTGAAGCATACCGCCTTCAGCCTGACCGATAATGATATTCGTATCGATAGCCTTGCCGACGTCATATACTCCCCAGACTCCGGTAAGCTCTGTCGACGCAAGCAGCGTATCAAGTTTGACTTCGATAACGTTCAGACCCCAGCTGTATTCCGGATATGCATCTCCCTGAAATGTATCCATATTCCACGGTATGCGTTCTATATGCTTATAGTGCTCAACTATTTCATTTTTCTTTCCGCTTACCCATTCGTCTTTTAAACGCTGTGCTCCACGCTCTACGAGTTTGCCGACAATCATCAGTGAACGGGACGCAACAGTCGGACCAGAATTCGGGCAGGTATCGGTGTCCGGATTATTTATGATAATATGGTCCAGCGGAATACCGAGAACCCGCGATGCTATCTTACTGAATGTCGTCTTCAATCCCTGTCCCATATCAGTGTTAGCCGCAAAAATTTCTACCGTATCGTCCTTGTACTTAACCATGCGGATGACGGATTTTATAAAATCCTTTTCTGCAGATCCGGTAAAACCACAGCCGTGGAAAAAGAGGGAAAGACCGATGCCTTTCCGGTAACGCCCGTTCTGCGGTTCCGAATACGCTGCAAACCGCCTGCTGTACGATGATATCTCTTCCGCCTTTTCAAGCATTTCCTGTAACGGAACATGATATTTAAAACAGCCGTTTGTCGACGTGGAGTCGCCCTGGCGGACGATATATTTTTTCCGGAAATCGAGCGGTGTCGTATGCAGCTTTGCAGCCAGATGGTTCATCAGCGTTTCTACTGCAAAAAATGCCTGAGGTGCCCCAAAGCCTCTGTATGCACCGTTAGGTACGGTATTCGTAATGACTGCCTGCCCGGTCACGTCGAGATTGTCTATCCGGTATGCCCCGCAGGCCGCGATAATCGCACGCTGCAGTACTACGCTCGAAAGACCTGAGTATGCACCGCCGTTGATTCTGATATCAGCACGGAATCCCGTAATCCCTCCGTTCCGGTCCAGCGCTACCCGGTACTTCATCAGAGCAGGATGCCGCTTTGGCGTTACAGACATATCCTCGCGCCGGTTATAGATCAGTCTGACGGGATACCCGCATTTCTTTGCGGCTACGGCGACATGGCAGCCCATCAGCGAAGGATAGTCTTCCTTACCGCCAAAGGCTCCTCCTGTTACCGTCTGCACTATTCTGACATGATCTTCGTCAAGGCCCATTGTAAACATAACGGCATTTTTAACATAATACGGGCACTGCATGGAACCGTAGACGGTAATTTTACCGTTTTCCCATAAGCCGACAGCTCCCTGCGGTTCAAGATACGCCTGTTCCTGATATGAAGTACTGAATGTCTCTTCATACACACTTGAGGCTTCCATGAAAGCTTTTTCAGGATCGCCTTTTGTATAATGATATTCCGCAATATTTTCTTTTGCGTCTTCTATTGTAAGTACCGGTTTTCCGGCTTTATATGTTACTTTAACCCTGGCAGCAAGATCTGATGTTATTCCCGGATCAGGCCCCGCGATCATGGCAATCGCCTCGCCTGTATATTTTACCTGTTTTTCCGCAAATACAGGCTGTTCACTGGTAAGCACCTTCAGGCCGTTTTTTGCAGGAACGTCTTTCGCATCGATGTAGAAATAGCCTGCAGGAAGTACCGGACATTCAACCTGAAGTATTTCACCGCAGGAAACAGTAGAACGTACCAGGACTCCGTACAGCATATCTTCGAACTTCATATCGGCGATATATACTGCCTTACCGGATGCCTTTATATCGTGATCTTTCTTTTTTACCGAAATACTGATATCATCCATAACCGGCTCCACAGAAACAGTTCATAACAAACAAAGTCAGCAGGCTTTCTTTATATTATAAAGGAAAATAAATTCGTTAACAATATTATGAATGCATAAAAACAGAAAATAACACAGCGTATTTCAATGAGATGGAAAAGACAGCAGGGGTGTCTTCAGGCAGGAAATAATGGCTGCTGAGGAAATGAAACACAGGAGTAAATCATCGTGATTTATTCCTGTGTCCGGTGGGTTACAGCCTGCGCTCCAGTGATGGAACTTGCAGCAGGTTCAGATATTTTATTTTCCAGGAGGATGAAATGGAAAAAATGTTCAGACTGAAAGAGCATGGTACAACCTTTCAGAAGGAAATCGTTGCAGGTATTACGACGTTCCTTACCATGGCGTATATTCTTGCTGTCAATCCGGGTATGCTCGGAAAAACAGGAATGAATGTTTCTAGCGTATTTACTGCGACAGCCCTCTCATCGGCTATAGCGACGCTGGTCATGGCATTTACGGCAAACCTGCCGGTAGCGCTTGCACCGGGTATGGGGTTGAACGCATTTTTTACTTATACCGTCGTGCTCGGTATGGGATACAGCTGGCAGCTTGCACTTACTGCCGTATTTCTTGAAGGTATCCTGTTTATCATACTGTCGTTGTTTAAAGTACGCGAAGCGATTATCGATGCCATTCCGTCAAACCTGAAAAAAGCCATTGCGGTCGGAATCGGTTTTTTTATCGCCCTGATAGGACTGTCCGATGCAGGAATCGTATCTTCCCAAACCGGAACGATTATAGGTTTTATCAATATAAAGTCCGGAGCCCCGCTTCTGGCGCTTATAGGACTTCTCATTACCGCTATTCTTTACACATGCAGGGTTCCTGCTTCCATATTGCTGGGGATCATCATTACAACGGTTATCGGTATCCCGCTGGGAGTCACGGTTGTTCCGGAGAACTTTACGCCGTTTGCAAGCCCTGCAGCCCCTCTCTTCTGCCGGTTTGATTTTACGCAGGTACTGACGCTTAAATTCTTTACCGTATTCTTCACGTTTCTGTTTTTCGATATTTTTGATACGGTCGGAACCTTGCTCGGCGTTGCAACCCAGGCAAACCTGATCGATAAAAAGACCGGAAAAATTCCGCGTGTAAAACAGGCATTGCTTTCCGATGCTGTCGGAACCGTAGCCGGAGCCATGCTCGGTACGTCTACCGTAACCAGTTATGTTGAAAGTACCGCCGGCGTTGCTTCAGGCGGCCGTACCGGACTTACATCCGTAACGACCGGTATTCTGTTCCTTGCAGCTTTGTTCCTCAGCCCCCTGTTTCTTCTCGTGCCCTCCGCCGCTACTGCCCCGGCACTTATCATGGTCGGTTCGTTTATGATCAAGTCCGTCGTTGATATCGATTTCAGGGATCCGTCGGAAGGCATTCCGGCTTTTATCTGCATAATCGTCATGCCATTTGCCTATTCGATAGCCGAAGGTATTGTATGGGGCGTTATCTCTTACACTGTACTGAAAGTATTCTCCGGTAAGGGAAAAAACGTTACTCCCGTTACCTGGGTGCTGTTCGTAATTTTTGTACTCCGCTTTATATTCAGATAGCTGTATGCATTGACCGCCTGCTGCTGCGCCGGTAAAATACCGGTACATGATGAAGTGTATTGTTGTGCGCGGCGGCGGCGATCTTGCTACCGGCGCTGTCCATGCACTTGCACAGTGCGGATTTTCTTCTCTTATTCTCGAAACCGCAACTCCTTCGGCCATTCGGCGCAAAGTTTCCTTCTGCGAAGCTGTTTATGAAAGAACAGCTTCCGTTGAAGGGGTTACAGCACATCTGGCATCAAATGCCGGAGCCGCTGCGGAAATGATAAGAAAGGGCTGCAGTACGGATGTCCCGCTGCTGGTCGATGAAAACTGTTCGTTTCTTTCAGCAGCCTCAGGCCTCGGTATCGAAGTAACTGCCGTTGTAGATGCGGTAATTGCGAAACGCAATCTCGGTACTCATAAATCTATGGCTCCTGTTGTTATTGCGCTGGGACCCGGATTCACCGCGGGCAGCGCTGCTTACTGTGATGCAGACGCCGTTATAGAGACGATGCGCGGGCATAACCTGAGCAGGATTATTACGGACGGCAGCGCGGCATCCGATACAGGTATTCCCGGCATCATAGCCGGTTTCGGCAGGGAACGCGTTGTGCATGCTCCGGCAGCAGGCTGTATCGAGCCGGAACGGGATATCGGTGATACTGTTGCGAAAGGGGATATCCTCGCATATATTTCTTCGGAAAATGGACTGGTACCGGTAATTTCGCCGCTCTGCGGAGTACTCCGCGGCATGATTCATCCGGGGTATAAGGTCGCTGACGGCATGAAGATTGCGGATGTTGATCCCCGTAAAAGCGAACGGAAGAACTGCTTTACGATATCGGATAAATCGCGCGCAATCGGCAACAGTGCGCTTCATGCGCTGCTTATGATTGCCTGTGAGAAAGGTGTAGTTCTATGGTAATAGCGTTTTCAGGGGCAGGAGGCAAAACATCTGCTATATATGCATATGCCGGAAAACTTGTTTCTGAAGGAAAACGCGTTATTATAACAACGACGACACATATGCAGTATCCGGAAGCCGCCCGCGGGCCGCTGTGTACGACGGCGGACGAAGCCGCTGCCGTGCTGTCATCCTCTATTCCGGGAAAACAGGGAATGCAGGCTGTCTGCGGCAGGGATGCCGGTACGCGTGGCGGCATACACCGGATTACAGGCTTACCGGCTGGAGACTTCGAAACATGCAGACGGTTATGCGACGATATGCTTGTCGAAGCGGATGGTGCCGCAATGCTGCCGCTTAAGGCACCGGATAAAACCGAACCTGTTATTCCCCGGGGAACGGATGCTGTTGTCATATGTGCCGGCCTTGATTCTGTTGGCAGAAAACTGAATGATGTCTGCTTCCGGCAGGAAATTACGGCGGAACTGCTGTACCGCGACGGACTTCTGACCGGCAAGATTACCGCCGACGGTAATCTGACTGCTGAGGCTGCTTCTCATCTGATCAGTGTTACCGATATTGCACACATCCTGTACCGCGGGTATATGGAACTGTTCATAAGCAATGCGTGCTGCCGCGGTACGGCATTGTATGTGCTGCTTAATAAAGCCGATACTCCCGATTTCGAGCGTAAAGGTGTAAAAATAGCGGAAATTATTGCGGAACTGGTAAAGGAAACAACCGGCAGTTTGTGCCGACCTGCCGGTGCCAGCTTCTGTGGTACTTTTATAACTTCATTTTATAAGGAGATCTGCAGGTATGAACCGTATATCTGATGAGAACGGATACCGGTACGCTGCGCTGCATCTGGCGGAAAAAGGGACAATAGGGCAGACTGTTGTATATACAGGCGGGACATATACCCGCAGACTGAGCCGGTACCCCGAACTGGTCATCTGCGGTGCAGGTCATGTTGCGCTTGCCCTGAGTACTATTGCGCAATCTGTTGATTTCACCGTTACCGTTATCGACGACCGCAGTGAATTTGCGGAAAACAGCCGTTTCGGAAAGAATGTTACTGTTATCTGCGATAATTTCGAACATGCTTTAAGAGCGCTTCCGGGTACATACCGGTGGTATGCAGTCATGACGCGCGGGCACAAGGACGATGAAACATGTGTAAAAAACATACTGAAAGGTACTTTTATGTATGTCGGTATGATGGGCAGCCGGGCGAAAATAGCATATGCACGGGAACGGCTGCTTAACGAAGGCTGTACCCGTGAACAGCTTGATGCCATCCATACACCGATAGGGCTTGCGATCGGTGCACAGACTCCGCAGGAAATAGCCGTAAGCATAGCAGCCGAACTGGTACAGGAGCGGTCGAAACTCGGGTGTACCTATCTCGATGCTGCTGTATACGATGCTCTGCTTTACGATAGAAAGAAAATGACCGTCGCGACGATTATAAAAAAGGAAGGGTCTGCTCCAAGAGGGGCAGGCAGCTGTCTTGCCACCGACTGTGCCGGTCAAGTGTACGGCACAGTCGGTGGCGGCAGCATTGAAGCTGCTGTCATCAGTGAGGCCGCAGGCATGAAAACCGGCTGCGAACCTTTCGTAAAGAGTTACGGGCTCTCCAGTTCCGATGCGTCAGGCCTGGGCATGGTATGCGGCGGTACGGTTACAGTCCTGTTTGAACACGTACCGCCTCTTGAATAACCGTACCGGTTATTTTACGAGTGCAAAACCGTATTTTGCAAAAATCCTGCCTGCTTCGTCGGTTGAAAGAAAGGCGAAAAACGCTTTCGCGATATCCGCATGAGCAGAATCCTTTACGACAGCTCCCGGATAGATAATCGGTTTGCAGCTTCCTTCCGGTGCTTCGCAGACGACGGTAATTTTCTGTGAAATTGCTGCGTCCGTCGCATAGACGACACCTGCATCGACTTCCCCCTGTTCAACATAGGTAAGAACCTGCCGGACGTCTTTCGCAAACACTGCTTTTGCAGATACTTTGTCCCATATATTCAATGTCGTGAATACCTGTTTTGCATAGTCACCTGCAGGAACACTTTCCGGGATTCCAAGTGCTATTCTGGAAACTTTATCCGTCGCACAGTCTCCGTAGGTCTTAAGTCCGGCCCTGCTGTCTTTCGGAGTTATAAGGACGACTTTGTTTTCAAACATGTTTTTTGCAGTACTGTTATCAATAAGTCCGGCCGTTTTCAAGGCGTCCATGTGAGATTCATTTGCAGAGATGAAAATATCTGCCGGAGCCCCCTGTTCGATCTGTTTGCGCAACGTTCCTGAGGAACCATACGTCGGAGTTACTTTGACGGATGGTTCTTTTTTTGCATACAGTGCGATTTCTTCATTCATTGCATCCGTAAGACTTGCTGCAGCAGCTATGATGATCTCCGTTCCGGCTCCTGCTTTTGATTTTTTTGTATCTGCCCCGAAAACGGGCAGTACAGCCAGCAGCGCTCCTGCGGAAAGCAGAAGCATTCTTTCCATTTTTTTCATAAATCCCTCCAACTATCTTTCTGGCGGATGTCTGATTTACAGGATATCCTGCACATCCGTCTGATTTTCCGTTTCAGGGGGTTCACTGATTGAACCTCTGTGAATCAGCTGTATTTTCTTAACGGGCGCAGTTCTTTGCATTTCCTGTCAGAATCGCAAGTCCGTGAACAAGCGCTGACTGTATAAAAGAAAAGCATTCCGTACACGCTTTCGGGCTTCCCGGCATGTTTATGATCAGCGTCTGCTTTCTGATTCCTGCCGCGGCTCTGCTGAGCATTGCCCTGGGAGTCAGTCTGAGCGACCCTGCGCGCATCGCTTCCGGTATGCCGGGTACGGAACGTTCCGCTACCGAAAGCGTTGCTTCCGGTGTAACGTCACGCGGTGAAAAACCGGTACCGCCTGTCGTCAGGACAAGCTGTACCGGTATGCAGCCGGCGGCAGGTTTTTCAAGTTCGTTTCTGATCCTGCCACCGGAACAGGGGACTCCGCGGTCAGCTATATCTTTCAGTTCTGCAGCAATAAGATCCTGTTCGTCCGGTATGATTTTCGTGTATACAACCTTGTAGCCGTTCTGTTCCAGCAGACTGCAGAGTACCGGTCCGCTTGCATCTTTCTTCGTTCCTGCTGCGCCGGAATCGCTGACTGTTATAACAGCGGCGTTGAACGGGAGCATATACGTTATGGTATCACCTTCGCTGACTCTGCCTCCTGCGAGTACTCTGGCGAATACCCCTTCATGCGGCATGATACATTCGCCCATGAGCCTGTATATTTCACAGTGATCGTGACATTCTTTCCCGATCTGCGTCAGCTCCAGTTCAACACTGCCGCAGTGAAAACGGGTTCCAACAGGCAGTTCTGCGAAATCTATGTCCTGCACGACCAGGTTTTCTCCGAACGCTCCGTAAGGAATATCCGGGACGGCGGTCCCTTCAGCCTTTTTCCCTGCCGCACGCTTTCTGAATGCATCTATTTTTTCTGCGGAGAGCAGCGATATCTGGCGGTGCCATTTTCCTGCATGGGCATCACCTTCTATTCCCCAGTCTTCGACGAATACAGCGCTGTGCCTGTTCTGTTTCTGTGTTCCTTTTTTTTCACTCGTACATACGGCAAGCACGTTACCCATATCAGCCTCCGATTTCATTCATAGTCCGCTGTTCTGCGACGGAATGGCTGCGACCGTTCCATCCATTACAGCCGGTGTTGTCAGAATTTTCATAAAAATGGTTCCGCTCAGGCTTCAGCGATATTTCCCTGTCCAGTACGGTGGAGATATTGACCGCGGTTTCTTCTGTAAGCCCTGCTGAGAGAATCGGCTTGAGACTCTCCCTGCCTGCATATTCAAGGCAGGTCTTTATATATCCGTCTGCGGTAAGACGCAGTCTGTTACAGCTGCTGCAGAACCGGTGTGTTACCGGGCTGATGAATCCTATAGTTCCCTTAAAACTGCGGGGCCTGAAGTATTCGTACCTTCTGCCATCCGCAGGTTCCAGTTTCCCAAGCGAACCTTCCAGCAGTTTGCGGACTGCAGTTCCGCTGCGGAACTGCAGTCCGCAAGTCTGTCCACAGCCGATCGGCATGAGTTCGATAAAGCGCACACATATATTCCTGGCCCTGGCAAGTTCAGCGACAGGGACCAGTTCGTTGTCATTTAATCCGGAAGCGACGCAGTTTATTTTTACCGTAAACCCCGGAACAGAACAGGCCATATCGATTGCGCGGATTATCTTAGCCGCATTGTGCTGATTTTCGGGAAGTCTTGTGATTCCGGCGAACACCTGTTCACTGACTGCATCCAGGCTCACATTAATTCCGTCTATACCTGCCCGCAGGAGGCTGCCGAGCTGGTTTTCAAGGTCTATTCCGTTTGTTGTAAGATATACTTTTTCAATGCCGCGTACGGCTTTGAGCATCGCAACGAGCTCTGAAATGTCCCGGCGGACTAACGGGTCGCCACCGGTCAGTCTGATATACCGTATTCCTTTTTGTGCGCAGATACGCGCAATAAAGGTGATTTCTTCGTACGTCAGAATACTGCAGTGCTCCAGTTTCTGTATACCTGCCGCAGGCATACAGTATACACAGCGGGCATTGCAGCGGTCTGTAACGGAAATGCGCAGATAGTCTATAGTTCTTCCATAGGAATCAGTCATACAGGTACCGCTATTTACCGAATCCGCAGTTGGGAAACGTACATTCCCTGCAGCCCGGACATAGTCCGCCTTCTCCAAGCGTAACAATATCCTGTTTTGTAATCCTGCGGCCTGCAATGATCTTGGGCAGAACTATGTCGAATACTGTCGAAGATGCATACATGACGCAGCCGGGCAATCCGAGTATGGGTATAATGCCTGCCGGAACCTCTTCGTCCCAGCTGCCTTCCGCTTCAGGAACCGTACCGGTACCACAGCTGTCAAGATAACCGATCAGGAGCATGGCTCCGGGAAGTACCGGGGCGCCGTAAGTTACAACAGCTGCACCCGAGGCCCGTATTGCGCCGGGCGTGCGGTCGTCGGGATCCACGCTCATGCCGCCTGTACACAGTATCATGCCGGCGCCGCTTTTACATGCCTTTGAGATTGCTGTTTTTATTCCTTCCATATCGTCATCACACCGTTCATGAAAAATTACGGAGATACCGAAGGCTGCAAGTTTTGCTTCAATGACCGGGGTGAAGGTATCCTGAATCAGCCCCTTGTATACTTCACTGCCCGTTGTAATTACCGCGGCGGTCTTTATGCTCCAGGGATGAACAGCCAGAATTGGTTCCGTTCCTGCAGCTGCATCCGCCGCATCAAGCTGCTTTTCTTCGATCACGAGCGGAATAATTCTGAATCCTGCAAGCTTGTCGCCCTTTTGTACAGATGTTCCACCGTGACGGGTTGCGATCATGATATTCTCAAGCGAATTTATTTTTATAAGTTTTGCGCTGTTTACACAGAAAAGTCCGTCAATGCCGGAGATAAGTTCGATTTTACCTTCCTTTACAGGAGTTTCATGCATATACTCATTTTTACAGATTTTAAGCAGCCGGACAGCTGCCTCGTTTTCGTGTATCATCCCGGGAGTCTGTTCCCAGACGTATAAATGTTCCTTTCCCAGTGAAAAGAGAACAGGAATGTCCTCTTTTGTAACTATGTGCCCCTTCCTGAACCGGGCGTCCTTTGTGACACCCCTGATTATCTGGGTGATATCGTGACAGAGAACCGTTCCTTCGGCATCTTTCGTATCGATCAGTTTCATTACTAACTTTATCCTCCTGCAGCTGGTACCGGATACCTGCTGCCGTTATAGTAAATCGAGAATAACGGTAGCATACACATACAGCGGCGCAGGGCGACGTTGTATGAAGTCGTCCGCACGGATAAAAAGAACCGGAGAAAACACCGGATAATTAATCCATGTGCCCCGTTCTACTCTGTATGGACATGATGAATTACTGTTTAAGGTATTCAGACATATCCGGTTTACTCAGGCTTTTACGGCCACCGCTTCAATTTCGACAAGAGCATCTTTCGGCAGCCGTGCTACTTCGACTGCGGAGCGGGCAGGGTAGCTGCCTTCCGAAAAGAACTCCGCGTATATTTTATTCATTGCAGCAAAATTTTCCATATCGCTCAGAAAAACGGTCGTTTTAACTATGGCATCCATCGACAAGCCTGCGGCCCTGAGGACGGCACTGATATTTTCAAGGGACTGCCGGGTTTGTTCCTCTATCGACATACCCGCAAATTTTCCGGTAGCCGGATCAATGGGAAGCTGCCCTGAGGTAAAAATAAAGGGATCTGCGGCAACAGCCTGTGAATATGGACCGATGGCCCCCGGTGCTTTATCTGTAGCTATGGATTTTTTCATAATGTCCTCCTGAATATATGACGTTATTATCCGGCAATACTAAAAATAAATCAAGATAACAGAAAAAAAATCAG
>DCFS01000089.1:16816-24904 GCA_002319875.1 Treponema sp. UBA1798
CCTTCCTTTTCCATCTGCCGTTCGAGTGTCCGGTAACAGGTAAGCATATTCTTTCCGTTTTCGGTTACCGTGGAACCGCCCCCGCTTTCTCCTCCTGTCGTACGTTCAAGCAGCTGGAAACCGAGCGATTTTTCACAGCTTTTCAGAATCGTCCAGCCTTTACTATATGACATTCCCATTTCGGCGCAAGCCGAACGGAGAGAACCGGTTCTGTCTATCCGTTCTATCAATTCTGCGATTCCCGGTCCGAAACCTTTTGATACGCCGTCAGCGAACAGCCGAATTGTTATTTTCGGTTTAAGTTTCATTCCTTTTGTTTTTACTCCCTCATTGTACGCTTTTTTGAATAGCTGCAAGCGCTGCAAGCGCCCTGTCGATATCGTCTGAGGTAGTGAAAAGACTGAAACTGAACCGGACCATTCCCTGATTCACGGTATCAAAACTCTTATGAACAAGCGGTGCGCAGTGAGCTCCTGCTCTGGTTGCGATTCCATATTCTTCAGAAAGAATATCACAGAGTTCAGCTGAATCCATCGTTCCCAGATTTATCGACACAACGGGTGCTCTTGGAAGCAGACGTCCGTCTTTCCCGTAACTGAAATCCCCGTATATCCGTATATCAGGAATCTTTCCCGCTCCTTCATAGAAACGCTGCGTAAGCCGCTGTTCATGAATGCGTATTTTTTCCAGGCCGGTTTCTTCAATAAATTTGACGGCAGCTGAAAGCCCCGCGATGCCATGGGCATTCAGTGTCCCGGCTTCCAGTACGGTAGGCATCGCCGCCGGCTGGTCTTCGTCGTACGAGTGAATGCCGCTGCCCCCGCGCTTAAGGGGACGCACCTTTACATCAGGCATTACGCAGATGCCGCCGGTCCCCTGGGGTCCCATAAGCGCTTTATGTCCGGTAAAACAGAGAATATCGATTTTTGTTCCATATCCGTCGATATCTGCGGCGTTAATACCGATGGAGCCTGCGGTCTGCGAAGCATCTACAATAAGCAGCGGGTGTGGTCCGGAAGTACCGGGTATACCCTGTACGCTCCGGAGTATGCCGCCGATTTGCGCAAGATCAGTGATATTTCCGGTTACATTTGATGCATGAGTAATGACAACGGCTTTTGTATCCGGAGTAACCAGTTTTGCCATTGCACGGTAATTGATGATACCTTTTTTATCGATCGGTACAAAATCGACTCTTGTTTCATTTCTTTTCAGAAAATATAACGGACGCAGCACGGAATTATGTTCCTCAACCGTTGTAACGACATGGTCTCCGGCAGAAAGAGTCCCCATTATTGCCGTATTCAGGGCCTCTGTGGAATTGGAGGTGAATGCAATACAGGCCGGGGATGGGAATCCGAACAACCGGGCAAGCTGTTCCCGGCAGGTATAGACCATGCGTGCTGCTGCAAGAGATGCTTCATTTGCACCTCGTCCTGAATTTCCCACGCTGCCGGTCATCGCGCGTGTTACGGCATCGATAACTGACTGCGGCTTGCGTGCAGTGGTGGCGGCGTTATCCAGATAGATCATAAGGTATGACCGCCTGTAATACGGATGTGCGTACCGGAGAACGGTATAACCCGGCCGACTGCTGCAAAGCGCGTCCCGATTCCCCTGCCGTCGTCATAGTCTGCAAGTGCTTTCAGAATGTCCGGCGCTTCGTTTTCAGGAACGCTTACAAGAAGCCCTCCCGATGTCTGCGGATCAAATACGATATCCGATATGACCCCTGATTCCATGCCATCAATTTTATCACAGTTTGAAAATGATATATCATTTCCCAGAAAGTCCCTGTTCCGGTACGTGCCGGCAGGAACAAGCCCTCCGGCTGCATAGTCTGCAGCCCCGTGTATAAGGGGCAGCTCCGGAAAATCGAATTCCAGAGTTACATTGCTTGCCACAGCCATTTCCCTTCCGTGCCCTGCCAGGCTGAAGCCGGTGATATCCGTACACGCATGAACCGTAAAACTGTCGAATACGCGTTTTGCAGCCCGGTTGAGCGTGCACATGCTTTTAACAGCTTCCTGTTCGGATTCTGCGTCTGCCATCTCTGCCTTGACGGCAGTATTTACAAGCCCCGTTCCCAGAGATTTTGTCAGTATCAGCACATCACCCGGAAGTGCACCGTAATTTTTACGTATCAGGTGCGGATCGATGATGCCGGTGACACTCAGACCGTATTTTGGTTCTTCATCGTTGATGGAATGCCCTCCTGCAACAGACGCTCCTGCCTCATGCACTTTATCCGCCCCGCCCCGGAGAATTTCCGCCAGAACAGGAATGCCCAGACAGTTGGGGAATGCAACAACATTCAGGGCTGTTACCGGTTCTCCGCCCATTGCATAAATATCGCTGAGCGCATTTGCGGCTGCTATCTGGCCGAACGTATAGGGGTCGTCCACGACGGGCGGAAAAAAATCTATCGTCTGTACGATTGCGATATCATCGGTCAGTTTATAGACCGCTGCATCGTCGGATGTTTCCGTACCGACAAGGAGGTTCGGGTCGCTGTTCTGCGGCAGGCCGGACAGAACCTCGGACAATACACCGGGGCCTATCTTTGCAGCACAACCTGCAGCCTTTGCAAAGTGAGTAAGTTTTACTGTTTTGGGATCTGCATCTGCGTTCATATTGCTCTATCATAAGGCTGTCGCCGGCTGTTGGCAAGATACCGGCGGGCGTGTGCCATCGACAACCTGATAACCGTCATCCCTGTTTTTTATACAGATGGCAGGCACACCAGTGGCCATCTTCAGGCTGCTGCAATTCGGGGAAGTCCGTTTTGCAGATATCCATGACATATGGACACCGGGTATGAAAACAGCATCCTCGCGGAGGATTTGCGGGATTGGGAACGTCGCCTGATAATACCTGTTTGCGGGCGGTAGCCCCTGCCTCGATTTTCGGAATGGCGGAGAATAGTGCCTGTGTATAGGGATGAAGCGGTTTTCCATAGATTTTATCACGATCGGAAAGCTCAACAATATGTCCCAGATACATGACTGCAACTCTGCTGGAAATATGCCTTACGACACCGAGATCGTGTGAAATGAATATATAACTTATGTTCATCTTTTTCTGGAGCGCCTTTAGCAGATTGATTATTTTTGCCTGAATCGAGACATCGAGCGCGGAAACAGGTTCGTCGCAGATGATCAGTTTCGGCGGCAGAACGATTGCACGGGCAATACCGATACGCTGGCGCTGGCCGCCGGAAAATTCATGGGGATACCGTTCCATAAAATCGAGGTCAAGACCGACTTCTTCCATGACTTCGGCGATCCGTTCGTCACGCTGTTTTTTATTCGTATATTCTTTTGCGATATCGAGATATTCTCCGATAATGTCCTTTACCGTCATCCGTGAATCAAGCGAGGCGTAGGGATCCTGGAATATCAGCTTGATTTTTCTGCGGGCCCGTTTCAGGCGGTCACCTTTCAGTGCAGAAAAGTCTTCACCATCAAGCAGAATCCGGCCGGAAGTAGGTTCCAGGAGCCTTATGATCGTTTTTGCCATCGTAGATTTACCGCAGCCTGACTCTCCGACAATACCGATCGTTTCTCCTGTCTGTACGTCAAAACTGATGTCATCCACTGCTTTAACATATCCTTTCGCGGCAGAAAAACTGTCAGTTTTTACTGAAAAGTATTTTTTCAAGTGCTGGATTTGCAGCAGCGGCTGTGCAGTGGTTTCCGTCATGATTGTTTCTCCCATTCTGTAGAGTATTTAAAGCAGCGTACCTGGTGGTTTTCCGTTCCGTAAATCGCCGGTTTCCATTTTCTGCACATATCTTTTGTAAACGGACACCGGGGGGCAAAAAGACAACCTTCAGGCAGCGCGTTGAGCATCGGAACGGAACCGGGAATGACGTGGAGTTCTTCAACGTCTTCGTTGAGCTTAGGTATCGATTCCATGAGTCCTGTAGTGTAGGGGTGCATCGGACGGGTGAAGAGATCTTTTGCGGAAGTATATTCAACTACCTGTCCGGCATACATCACGACGACCATTTCTGCAACTTCGGATATAACGCCCATGTCATGCGTGATCAGAAGTACCGATGTCCCCAGTTCATCCCGGAGATCGAGGATAAGTTTCAATATCTGTGCCTGGATGGTAACGTCGAGTGCTGTTGTCGGTTCGTCGCAGATAAGCAGCGACGGTTTGCAGACAAGTGCCATGGCGATCATGATGCGCTGCCGCATTCCGCCTGAAAGCTGGTGCGGGCATGAATGGAAAATTTTATCCGGCATGGGGATGCCGACTTTCCCGATCATTTCAAGGGCCCGTGCCTCCGCTTCCTTTCTGCCTGTATGTTCGTGTGCCGTGATTGCTTCCATAATCTGTTTTCCTGCGGGTACTACAGGATTGAGGGAAGACATCGGTTCCTGGAATATCATCGCGATTTCTTTTCCGCGGATTTTCTGCATTCCTTTTTTTGAAAGCTGCGTCAGATCCGTACCATTGAAAAGTATCTGACCGCTGTCTATTTTTCCCGGCGGACTGGGAATCAGACGCATGATCGACAGTGCGGTCATGCTTTTGCCGCAGCCTGATTCACCGACGACACCGAGTATCTGACCTTTTTTTATATGCAGCGTGACATTTGAAAGTGCAGGGAGTTTACCTTCGTCAGTATAAAAACTCATGCACAGGTCTTTTAATTCGAGCAGGTTTTCTGTCTGTATATCTGTCATATTTTTCCCTTACGAGCGCATTTTAGGATCCAGCGCATCGCGCAGTCCGTCTCCTAAAAGATTAAAAGCCATTACCGTTATGATGATGGCTATACCGGGTGCTATACTGTAATAAGTAGAACTTCGTATATATGCCTGGGCATTGCTGATCATCGAACCCCAGCTTGCCATCGGGGGCTGTACGCCGAGACCGAGAAAACTCATGGACGCTTCGCTGAGTATCGCTCCTGGAATTCCGAGCGTCGACGTTACGATTAACGTATAAAAACAGTTAGGCAGAAGGTGCGTCAGTATAATTCTGAGATTGCTGCCCCCTCCGATTATGCATGCCTGAATATATTCGCTGTTTTTCAGCCTGAGTACATCACCGCGGATTAGCCGTGCGGTAGGTGTCCATGAAAGAAGTCCGAGTGCAATATACAGATTGTTCAGACCCGGTCCCAGAACAAACATGATTGCAATGGCGAAAAGGAGAAACGGGAATGAAGAAAATACCTGAATGATAAAAGAGATTACGGCATCGGTTTTTTTTCCGAAATAACCGGCACATACCCCCATGCTGAATCCTATAACGGTACCGATAAGCTGTGATATGACTCCGACACTGAGAGATATTCTGCATCCGTAAATAATGCGTGAAAGAATATCCCTGCCGAATTCGTCCGTTCCCAGCCAGTGCATGGGACCTGGTTTTTGAAGTTTTTCCTTAATTATCTGCAGATCAGGATCACGGGGAGCAATCAGCGGAGCAAACAATGCGATGACGATCAGTGCGGCAACGATAAACAGGCAGATCATTGCAAGTCTGTTTTTCCTGAGAATATCCCAGCTGATCCTGTAAAATCCTTTTGTATTTTCAGAAATACCTTTCTTTTTATTCATTTTCGCCTCCCAGTCTGATTCTCGGATCGATAACCGCATACAGCAGATCGACAAGGAGATATATGAGGACACAGATTACGGCAATATACATGACGCCGCCTTCGATAACGGGGAGGTCTCTGTTCCCGATACAGTCAAGAAGCAGTTTCCCGATTCCCGGAATGGAGAATACTGATTCGATAAGCATTGAACCGGTAAATATCGTAGAAAGATCGGAGCCGGCAAGCGTAACGATTGGCAGCAATGCATTACGGAACGTATGTCCCATTGTCACCTTCCATGACGGAAGTCCTTTTGCCTGTGCTGTACGTACGTAATCCTGTTTTACGACTTCCAGCATGCTTGTACGCGTGATCCGGGAAATGCTTGCGGCATAACGCGTACCGAGCGCGAGGGTCGGAAGGATATAGGCGGCAAACGAACTTACACCTGAAATAGGAAACCAGTGCAGCCGCAATCCAAAAATAATCTGCAGGATAATGGCAATCCAGAAGTTCGGTGCGGAAATGCCGGCAATAGACAGAACCATAAGCAGTTTGTCAAGAAATTTATTATGATAAACGGCCGCAATAATACCAAAGACTATACCGGAAAGCAGTGCCAGAGCATACGACATCAGTGAAAGCCCTGCGGTTACTTTAAATGCCTGCCCCAGAAGTTCGATGACAGGTCTTCCCTGAAAGTATGATGTTCCGAAATTTCCCCGCAGCATATTTCCAAGCCAGTTGAGGTACTGCAGTATAACGGGTTTGTCCAGTCCCATTTCGTGGGTTACACGGTCTATCGTTTCCTGTGTGGCAAATTCTCCCAGCATCAGTTGAACGGGATTCCCCGGTATAATGTTCAGTATAAAGAAGGTTATCAATGATATCGCAAAAACAACTCCGATTGCCTGTGCGATACGACTCAATAGGTATTTTTTCATGAAGCAACGCCTTATCATATAGTAAAGAATAGGCAGACAGATGTTCCCTGAGGATATCTGCCCGCCGTTACAGAACAGAATATGCTTTGAATAGCCACGCAGTGAGCCGTCCCGCCGGTTTCATTCTGGCGGCGGCTCTGTTCCCTGTTACTTTTTTTTCAGCAGATCGATGTCTACATCATTCATATGATAAATAAGATTGCCGACTTTCATGTTTTTGACATACGGTTTTGCAACGAATGTGTAAACCGGATAGTACAGCGGAATACAGGCATAATCTTCG
Source organism: Treponema sp. UBA1798 (assembly GCA_002319875.1). Classification (GTDB taxonomy): domain Bacteria; phylum Spirochaetota; class Spirochaetia; order Treponematales; family Treponemataceae; genus Treponema_D. The sequence goes on from DCFS01000089.1 coordinate 23,604, forward strand.
CGCGAAAGGAGCGTGTCTGCCTGCTGGTACAGCTTTTCCCGTGCTTTGTCGTCGGTGATCTGCCGTGCTTTTGTTACAAGCGAGTCAAATTTTGAATTATTATAGAATACAGATTTTTTTGCGGCATTTTCCGAGAAGAAGTACGTGTACATATGATTATCCGCATCAGCATACAGCGGGAACCAGCCCATCCACATGATCTGGATATTGCCGGCCTGCCATGAAGAATACCAGACACCGTTATCGATTACCTGGACATCCATCTTTACGCCGATCTGTGCGAAACAGTTCTGTATATAAACAAATTCCTTCTGATCTTTTGAACGTACCTGTGCACTAAGATGCAGATTCGAAGCACCGGCTTCCGCAAGCAGCTGTTTCGCCTTCTGCACATTGTATTCATACGGATCGCGTTTCATATATCCAAGGTCTCCGGGATTCAGGAATCCTGTTGCAGGAATACCGGTACCGTCAAGAAAATCGTCACAGTAAGCCTTGCGGTCTATGGCAAGCGACAGCGCCTGCCGGACCCGGACATCTTTTAATGCAGGATCTTTCAGGTTCAGATTGATAAAAACAGTTCCGAGCGGATAATATTTTACAATATTTGATGCAATATCCGAGTCTTTGTACTGCTGGTACAGAACGCTGTCCAGCTGGCAGGCGTCAATGTTTCCTGCCTCAAATTCCATCATCTTTGTATTAAGATCTTCGATGAAAAGAATATCAATTTCATCCAGATTTGCACTTCCCCGGTATTTCGGGTTTTTTACGAAAACAGCCTTGGTAATGCCGTCGTTTTCCCTGAGCATGTATGGACCGGTTCCTACAAGATTTGTACCGTGACCCCAGTTACTTCCGGCTGCCGTGCAGGCTTTCCGGGGGAATATTTCAGCATAGCTGATTCCGAGATTCTTTACGAAACCGGAAAACGGATACGTCAGGGTAAAAGAAAAAGTCAGCGTATCGATTTTTTTGAATCCTGACAGCGCCGTCGCCTTGCCTTCGAGCATTTCCTTTGCACCGGCTATCATATCGTACATATATGTATTAACGGCTTTTGTGGCGGGAGTAAACATCCTTTCAAAGGTAAACTGTACATCATCACTTGTCAGCGGCTGCCCGTCGGAAAATACGATACCCGGTTTAAGCTTGAAGGTATAAGTGAGGCCGTCAGCGGAAATCTGCGGCCAGTCTGCAGCAAGAACGAGAATTTCTTTGTTATCTTCGTTCCACTTGAACAGACCTTCTGTAACGAGGTCTGCCTGGGCGGCAACCTGGGAGTTTGAATTGGTCTGCTC
>DCFS01000066.1 GCA_002319875.1 Treponema sp. UBA1798
GCCATCCATGGCTTATACACGGGGGGCGCCGTTCCGGCTTACTGTGTGAGAGATCGCAATTTGCTTTGTACATATTGCGGGAAACAGGCGCCATCCATGGCTTACACACGGGGGGCGCCGTTCCAGCTTACTGTGTGAGAGATCGCAATTTGTTTTGCAGATATTGCGGGAAGCATGCGGCGTTCCGGCCTGGTGGGAAAGTTCTTTTCTGACTTACTAATTTTGTTGAGGTGATATGATGCTGTATACAGAAAGCGAAGTACTGCAGTACATTGCAGAAAACGATGTGAAATTTATTAAATTATTTTTTACCGATATTTTTGGCACAATTAAAAGTATTTCGATTCAACCGAAAGAACTTGAACGTGCATTCAAGACCGGCATATCGTTTGATGCAAGTGCCGTGAAAGGGTTTCTTGAAGTGGACAGAAGCGACCTGTTTATTGTTCCTGATCCGGCTACGCTTTCCGTCCTTCCCTGGCGTCCGCAGCACGGACGGGTCGTGCGGTTTTTCTGCAATATCCGCTATCTTGACGGAACCCCTTTTGAAGGTGATATGCGGTACATCCTTCAGAATGTTGTAGCAAAGGCTCAGAAGACCGGTTATGATATCAGGATCGGAACGGAATGTGAGTTCTACCTTTTTCAAACAGACGAGAAAGGGGATCCTACGCTTATCCCGCACGATAATGCCGGCTATTGTGACCTTGCTCCCCGGGACAAGGGGGAAAACGTGCGCCGTGACATCTGTCTGACTCTGGAACAGATGGGGATACAGCCTGAATCTTCTCATCACGAAACAGGTCCCGGCCAGCACGAGGTGGATTTTAAATACAGCTTTCCGCTTCAGGCGGCTGACAATCTTGGTACGTTTAAAACGGTTGTTAAGACTATTGCAGCCCGGAACGGCTTGTATGCAAGTTTTCTTCCGAAACCGCTAGCAGGCAAGGCAGGAAGCGGACTGCATATCAATCTTTCGCTTGAAAAAAACGGAAAGAATGTTTTTTCTGAAGATGAACTTCCGCCGGATGCAAAATCGTTTATGGCCGGTATCCTGTATCATATCAGGGAAATAACCGTTTTCCTTGATCCGCTTAAATCATCATATGACCGGTTCGGATCATTTGAGGCGCCGTTATATGTGAGCTGGAGCAGTCTTAACCGCAGCCAGCTTATCCGCCTTCCTGCAGCAGAAAAAGTCCGGAGGAGAATGGAACTGCGTTCGCCCGATCCTTCATGCAACCAGTATGCCGCGCTTGCATTGATTATCAGTGCAGGTCTTGAGGGCATAAAAGAAAAACGTATGCTCCCGCCGGCCCTGGATATAAATATGTTTAAGGCAAAACCTTCAGAGCTTCAGAATGTGGAAATGCTGCCGAAAACTTTTGCAGAAGCTCTTGCTCTTGCGGAGTCCAGCGGTTTCGTAAAGACAGTGCTGCCGGAGGTAACGGTGAACGCATTTGTAGAAGCTGGTGGAGAAGCTGACGAATAAATTATGGACAGTGTGCTGATTGTTTCTGACACTACTACTACTCTTGGGATAATTTCCGATATGCTTAATGTCGGTACATTCTCCCGTATTACAACTACGCAGAATTGTGCAGAGGCACGGCGCGATCTCATAGACAATACGTTTGATTTAATAATAATCGACTCGCCTCTTCCTGATGAACTCGGTGACGATTTTGCACTCTATGCCGCAGAGCAGACTGATGCGGGAATTATTCTTATCGTCAGCAGTAATATACTTGTCGATATCAGCGAGAACGTTGAAGATGCAGGCGTCTTTGTTTTACCGAAGCCGGTTAGTCCTGAGTTTTTTTATCAGGCTGTAAAACTTCTTGTGGCAAGCCGGCGCCGTGTTATGTCTCTTGAAGACGAAAATCAGAAGCTGCAGAAGAAAATCGACGAAATCCGGCTTGTTGATCGTGCAAAATGTATTCTTATTCAGTATCTGAATATGACTGAGCCGCAGGCTCACAGGTATATAGAGAAGCAGGCAATGGATCTTCGCCAGAGCCGGCTTGTTACGGCGGAGAATATTCTTAAAACGTACGAGAATTGATTGCTGGCAGGTGTTCGTTTGACAGATTATTCAGAGATTACGAGTTTCAAAAGGGGGACCGATGATATGATTACGTATGCGTATACGATCAGACCTGAAGATTACATCCATTTGAGGCAGACAGTAGGCTGGACATCGTTGTCATTAAGGCAGGCAAAGGAAGGACTTGCTCATACGGCACATGTTTGTGCTGCGGTAGATAATGGTACTGTTGTGGGAATGAGCCGGTTTTTATTTGATTACGGGTACGTTGGCTATATTTCGGATGTTATTGTAACGCCGGAATATCAGGGGATTGGAATCGGAAAGCATATGGTGCAGGATCTTCTTTCATGGATAGAGACCTGCATTGAACCGGGTGAATACGTTCAGATAGTACTTGCAGCATCAAAAGGCAGGGAACCGTTTTATTACCAATTCGGATTTTCTGATCGTCCCGACGCAACGACAGGTGCCGGTATGATGAAGCGGATACAAAGATAGAAAAGGTGCAGGCGATATCTGAGGCATCGTTGAATCTGTAAGGGGCATCTCTAAAAAATGAAGTTTTTAGAGGTTCCCTATGGTGAAATATTCTGAAACTGAGGTATTCAATATGTATGAGTTGATGCAGGTTGGAGATCATAGTTATTATATAGACTGTCCGGCGAAAATCGGCGTATATACAGAAAACGGCACAGATGCATATCTTATTGACAGTGGAAGCGATAAAGATGCCGGCAGAAAAATAAAACAGATTCTTGAACAGCACAACTGGCATCTCAAAGCAATTTTAAATACACACTCAAACGCTGACCATATCGGCGGCAATAGATATCTGCATACACAGACGGGATGCCGGATATATGCGCCCGGAATTGAATGTGATTTTACACGTCATCCGCTTCTGGAACCGTCTTTTCTTTACGGTGGATTTCCCCCTGATGAACTCAGGCATAAATTTCTGATGGCACAGGAAAGTGATGCGGAATATCTGACGGAGAATGTTCTTCCCGCAGGAATGTCAATTATTAAGCTGCCGGGACATTTTTTTGATATGGTCGGCTACCGCGATGCTGATGATGTTGTCTATCTGGCAGACTGCCTTTCAAGCAAAGAGACGCTTGAGAAATATCAGATAGGATTTATCTATGATGTTGAATCGTATCTGTCTACGCTTGAGATGGTAAAAACGCTCAGCGCCAGAATGTTTGTTCCGGCTCATGCTCCGGCGTCTGGAAGCATAGCTCCGCTTGCTCAGACAAATATAGACAAAGTGCATGAAATTGCAGAAAAAATCATCGGACTTTGCAGGACGCCGTCCGGTTTTGAGCATATTCTGCAGCAGTTGTTCATCGGATATGGTCTTACCATGACGGCGGAGCAGTATGTACTTGTTGGAAGCACCGTACGGTCGTATCTGTCTTGGCTTAAGGATACAGGAAGAATGACGGTGCGGTTTGAAGACAGCATGATGCTCTGGGAATGTATATACTAAAGAAGCAAACCTTCGAGGAGTTAGTTTATTTTGTTGATTCTCGTTCGATCAGAGTAACCGGTAATGTAATATTCGTGGGTACTATCTTTTTTTCCCTGAACAGAATAATATTTTTGACTGCCTGAGAACATATTTCTTCTATCGGCTGATGAATAGTAGTTATCGAAGGTGAGAAAAGAGTACATAAATCAATATCATCGTATCCAACAACTTTCATCTGTTCAGGAACGCTGATATTTCTTTTTTTACATGCAGTTATTACCTTTGCAGCGATGATATCGTTTGACGCAAAAATCCCATCTGTTGCAGGATCAGAGTCAAGAAGTAAGTCAATAATACCTTCATACTTCATAGAAATAAAAAGATCGTCAGGCGCATCTGAAACAATAAAAGGGATGTTTTCTTTTTCGCAGACTTCCTTAAAACCCATATACCTCCTGTTTGGAAAACCATTCAATTTTGCGCTTCCACTTATATGGGCAAGATGTTTACATCCTTTTTTTATCAAGTGGAGAGCTGCAAGCATGCCTCCTTGATAGTTGTCAGAACAGATTGTCGGTATCTTAGCAGAAATTGAATGGTCAAAAGATATGACTGGGGCTCCGCCTGGAATCTGTGTATCAAGAAAGTCTGTGTGACTTGCAAGAATGATACCTGCAACTTTATTTGCGGTAAGCATGTTAAAATATTCTATTTCTTTTTTTCCCTCACGATTGGATATGCAAAGGAGCAGCTTGTATCCGTTTTCCTGCGCATATCGTTCCGTGCAGTCGATTATCTTGCTGAAAAACATATTACTTGCACTTGGAACTATAAGTCCAATAAAGGTACTGTTTTTTTTCGAAAGAGAACGCGCAAATTCATTCGGCTGGTAATTCAGTTCTTTCATAGACTTTAGTATTTTTTTTCTGGTCTCAGTACTGATATATCCTCTGTTGTTCAGCATGCGCGATACTGTTGTAACTGTAACACCGCTTCTATCTGCTACATCCTTTAAAGTACTCATAAATAGACTATAACAATGGGGGGTGCTCTATGTCAACCGATAATATTTTTTCATAGCCAATTGTTCCTATAATAACGTGTATAGCTTGCGCTTTCTATAAATAGTGAAGTATTGTACAAAATTATATGTCAATCGATTGACATATTGAAATTTACGTCTTATCATTATTTGCAGGAGGATAGAAATGAAGAGGCTTTTTGGGGTTTGCCGGAATGTATGTGCTTCCGGTTTTCTGGCAGCAGTATTGTGTATCTCCGGGTGTAGTAAGACGGGGAATACCTCTTCTGCAGCAGGAAAGAAATATGACACGGTTGTGTTTGCCTTGATGAGTTTTAATAATATTCCGGGGGATGTATCAAGAGTGGAGGAAGCTGTTAATAAACTTACGGAACCTGAGATCGGTGTCAATATAAAACTCAAACTGTATGGACCATCAAATTATGCACAGCAGGTCAGTCTGGCTATGACCGGCGGCGAACAGCTTGATATTTTCCACAGTTTGGGAGATTTCAGCCAGATTGTTTCAAAAGGGCAGGCGTATGATATAACAGATATTATCAATGCATGTGCCCCGGATGCAAAGAGTGTGCTCGGAGAAAAATTTATAAAGACCGGTTATAAAGATGGCAAATTGTATGGTCTTCCAGCATATAAAAGTTATGTATTGCAGCCGCAGTTTATCTACCGCAAAGATATTGCAGAAAAACTGGGACTTGACCTGACGGGTATAAAAAATATGTATGATCTTACGTCTGTTCTGGAAAAGGTCAAAGCTTATTATCCACAGATGAATCCTTTTGCTCCTATAGAGCAGGGAAATACAGGAATCCCGTACAGCGATGTTGATTACCTTACAGATGATATGAGAAGCCCTAAAGGTGTTCTTGTTGGAGATAGTACAAACGTAGAAAATTTTTACACTACAGAAGAGTTCAAAAAAGCATGTGCCTTAATGCATAAGTGGAATCAGAACGGCCTTATTTCCAGGGACGCGGCTTCTTCCACCAGTATCGCCGTTGAATTAATCAGCGGCGGAAAAGCTTTTGGTTTTATAGGATCATATGGATATCCTCCTGAGGATACAGCGGTAGAAATATCGCATCAGACCGGTATTGAGATGAAATCGATACTGATTGGAGATGCTCCTGTTATGGCAACAGATACGGTAAGTGCAATAACATGGGTGATAAGCTCAGGAAGCAAACATCCTGAGAGTGCGTTAAAACTGCTGAATCTGATGTATAGTGATCCGAATGTTTTAAATACCATTTTATACGGTATTGAAGGTGAGGATTATGTGAAAAACGCAGATGGTACAGTAAAATATCCGGCCGGACAAGATGCCTCAACGGTTCCGTATACTGCACAACTGAGCTGCGGTATTCTTGGTAATCAGTTTATACAGTATACACTGACGGGTACGAATCCAGAGTCGTTGAAAATCGAAAAAAAATGGAATGAGGATGCAAAAATCTCAAAAGCATTCGGTTTCATGTTTGACAACAGCTCCGTGAAAACGGAATATTCATCCGTAAATAACGTTATTAATCAATATTTACCTGGACTTCGCTGCGGTAGTATTGATCCCGTTAAAGGCATTCCGGAATTTAATAAAAAGCTGGAGGAAGCAGGATTGAACAAAATTATTTCAGAGAAACAGAAACAGCTTGATACGTGGCTTGTAATGAATAAATAGCCGGATATTGGTCTGCAGGATCTGAAAAAAGATCCTGTTTTTACATAAGGGAACCTCTAAAAA
>DCFS01000151.1 GCA_002319875.1 Treponema sp. UBA1798
ATGAAAATATCCTCTTTGAAGGTGCGCAGGGTGCTATGCTTGATCTTGATAGTGGAACATATCCGTATGTAAGTTCTGGTGCTTCATGTGCAGCAGGAGCTTCGTCCGGTTCAGGGATTGGTCCACGTGCCATGGACAAAGTGCTTGGCGTGTTCAAAGCATATGAAACACGTGTTGGAAACGGTCCTATGCCGACAGAGTTTAATACGTCCAATGAAAGCGAACTGTGCAACTATGTCCGCAAGACAGGAAATGAATTCGGTGTTACAACAGGACGTCCCCGCAGATGTGGTTATCTTGATCTTGTAGCACTTCGGTATGCGTGTCATGTCAATTCTATTGATTCTCTGGTTCTTACACACCTTGATATTTATGATGAGATGGATGAAATAGAAGCATGTGTTGCATATGATATTAATGGAAAAATTGTAACGGATTTCCCTGCAAATATTCCTGAACTCAATGCAGCGAAACCGATACTTGAAAAATTTCAGGGCTGGAAGAGCGATCTGCATGCTTGTTCGTCATACGGCAGGCTTCCGAAGAATGCAAAGAAATACATTGAATATATTGAAGCATTTACCGGTACACCGGTAGGCATTATTTCCGTTGGTGCTGAGCGCTGTGAGACATTTGTACGCAGTAAGCCCTGGAAACGCTCATAAAATCAAATACCTGATAAAGATATTTATCAAGAGGGCTGCCATGTAATATCACGACTTAAAACATCACACTTTCAGAGTTACCTCCAAAAACTGAAGTTTTTAGAGGTTTCCAATAGCATATGGGATGTGGAAAATGAAAAATGTCTGGTATTATACGTATGCTGTCGGCGTTCTGGGAATAGCAGAAGATGGAAGCGGTATTACGGATATATTTTTGAAAAAAAATAACATACCCGCCGGCCTTGAGGAAAAGGAAACCGTCCTGATTAAGAAAGCATCCTTGCAGCTGAGCGAATATTTCAGCGGCAGTCGCACTGTTTTTGATCTGGCACTTTCTTTACACGGTACGGATTTCCAGATCAGAGTATGGAATATATTACGAACGATTCCTTATGGAGAAACCCGAAGCTATAAGCAGATTGCGGAGGCTGCGGGTAATCCCCATGCCTGCCGCGCAGTCGGTATGGCAAACCGGTGCAATCCTGTTATGATTGTCGTTCCATGCCACAGGGTAATCGGAACTGATGGAAGCCTTACCGGTTATGCCGGTGGTCTTGATGTAAAAAAAACATTGCTCGATCTGGAGCATAGGTAAAGATACAGGATTTCAGACAGATAAAGTGATGAATAAAAATCAGATAACAGTATATACGTATCGTAAATTTGACGAGGATCGGTATTTCAGCCAGTTTGAAAAAGAACATGACGTAAAAATTATTACCTGTTACGGCAATCCGGAAGGTGACAATCTCGCCCTTGCACGGGGCAGTACCTGTATCAATATCATAACTACAAAGATAACGAAAGATATCATGCAGACTCTTTCCGGTATGGGAGTAAAATACATCGCCACCCGTACAATAGGTTATGATCATATCGACATGAAAGCGGCCGCAGAATATGGTATAGTTGTTGCTAACGCGCCTTATGGTCCTGAAGGCGTTGCTGACTACACCGTCATGCTTATGCTTATGGCACTTCGAAACATGAAACGGATCATGCAGCGTACAGAACTACAGGATTATTCGTTAAACGGACTGCTCGGACGGGAGCTGCATGATCTTACGGTCGGCGTTATCGGTACAGGGCGCATCGGTACGCAGGTTATAAAAAATCTGAGCGGTTTCGGCTGTAAAATCATGGCTTATGATCTGCACCGGAAGGATGAAGTCGTAAAATATGCCGGGTACACTGACCAGGAAACATTATTACGGCATGCTGACCTGATAACATTCCATACACCTCTGACGGAAACCAATTTTCATTTTATCAATAAGGAAACGCTTTCCATAATGAAAGACGGTGTTATACTGATTAATACGGCCCGTGGCCCGCTTATTGAATCCGAATCGCTGATTTCAGGGATTGAAGCCGGAAAAATAGGGGCCGCTGCCATCGATGTTGTCGAAAATGAATTCGGGCTTTATTATAATGACCTTAAGTCAGTTGTGCTTAATAACCGCGAACTGGCCGTTTTGAGAGGCTTCCCGAATGTAACCGTAAGCCATCATATGGCTTTTTATACACAGAATGCCATACGCACGATGGTTATGGATTCTATGGAAGGCTGTCTCCAGTTTATGCAAACCGGAAACAGCCGGTGGGTCGTAAAAAATTAAGCGGAAATAATCCGGCAGCCATGAATATAACTGAAAAAGGCTGCCTGCGTTTAAAACGCGCAGACAGGTAAGTTTTTTTATCTGCCAAGTTCTTTTCGTAAAGCTGTGATAAGTGCATCATCATCTTTTTCGGAACGGATGGCAATTTTTATCCATCTGTCAATCCTGGTCCGCTCGTTTTGTATACAGGGATGAACCGGAACAACCATAATACCATAGTCCTGCAGCAGTATTTCTGCCAGCTCTGTTGCA
>DCFS01000267.1:0-4757 GCA_002319875.1 Treponema sp. UBA1798
AAAATCATCATCTTGGTTTATATTATGATATGGACTGGAAACGGCTTGATACGGAAATATCTTTCGGGCATGATATAGAAGCCAGCTGGCTGATCTGGGAAGCTGCAAACGAACTGGGCGATGAACCTCTTCTTGAAGATGCACGCCCGGTATGTATTGATATGGCGCGGACTGTCCTGACAGAAGGTTTTGATAAAAAGGCCGGTGCGCTTGAAAATATAATAAAGGACGGGAAAAAAGACACGACACGTATCTGGTGGAACCAGGCGGAAGCAATGAATGGTTTTTACAATTCCTGGGAAATTTCGGGGAATGAAGACTTCAAGCTGGCTTATCTGAAAGAATGGGACTGGATTCTGCAGTATCAGGCAGACAGGGAAAACGGAGACTGGTTCTGGGCCGTTGATGCAGCCGGGGTTCCCGACGCTGCACAGCCGAAAGGCGGCAACTGGAAAACGTGCTACCATAACGGCCGGTTCTGTATGGAACTGCTTAGAAGAAGCGGCATTGCGCTGCGCTGACGTTGATATTCCTGCGGCATCAGTTAAGAAACTGCCGGGTAAATCATAATTATCCGGGCTGTTTCTGGAAAAGTTTTTTACAGTAATTTACAGATTTTTATATTTAAAAATTCACGGGTTCCCGGTGGGTGTAGTAAAGCAGCGTTTTCAAAACTTGTCTGACTTTTGAAAACGCTTTTGTTGCTTAGTGTTTTCTTTGGAGTCTCACTCCATATAGTATGTTTTCAGCGGAGGAAAACCGTTGAAGCCGACAGATGCATAGGTGGATGTATAGGCTCCTGTTGTGAGCCAGTATAGTCTGTCACCTGTTTTGAGATCTGTAGGTAGTCTGTATTTGTCCGTTTCATACATGATATCCATACTGTCGCAGGTTGGGCCGGCAATGATGACTTCACCTTCTCTGCAGCTTGGCTTGTCTTTTTCCGTGACAATCGGATATTTGATTGATTCATCAAGCGTTTCTATTAACCCGTTGAATTTACCGGCATCGCAGTAAACCCATCGGCAAAGCGCTGTATTGTTTTTTCGGGATATTAAAACAACTTCGGTTGTCAGAATACCGCTGTCTCCTACGAGAGAACGCCCCGGCTCAAGAATAATTTCCGGAATATCGTCGCCGAAGTCATCATGAAGATATCGTGTAATTTCTGAAGCATATTCCTTCAGGTCATTCGTAGGTTCAACATAGAAAGAAGGAAAACCGCCCCCCATATTAATCATGGTCAGTTTTATATCTTCTTCTTCCTCAAGAGATGTAAAAAGATACTTCGTTTTTGCGATTGCATCGTTCCACTGGCCTATATCGCGCTGCTGACTTCCGACATGGAAACTGATTCCGTACGGAGTAAGTCCCATATCTCTGGCAAGCACAAGCAGGTCATATGCCATATCAGGATGGCACCCGAACTTTCTGGAAAGGGGCCAGTCTGCGGTTACCGAACTTTCAAGCAGGATCCGCACATATACGCGGGAACCGGGCGCGTATTTGGCAATATTTTTTAAATCTTCTTTACTGTCAGTGGCAAACATCCGTACTCCTTTGCTGTAAAAGTACTTTATGTCCACTGCCTTTTTAATCGTGTTCCCGTATGACAGACGGTCTGGAGGCACCTTCAGAGTCAGTATCTGGTCAAGTTCATAACGGGATGCGATATCGAAGTTGGAACCTTCTTCCGCCAGCATACGCAGAATAGGTTCTCCCGGATTCGCTTTCATGGCGTAGTAAATACGTGCGTAAGGGAAAGAATCTTTCAATTTAATGTAGTTTTTCTTTACCGTACGCAGATTGATAACAATGTTGGGTGTTTCGAAATCCTTCGAAAACTCAAGGAACTTTTTCCAATCAGAATTGGAAACATAATCTTCTCGATTAGTCAAAGTCGTTCCCGCCTTCAGTTAAAAAGATGCAGAATATAAGATATCCTGCCCACGCAAAATACATCATTTTACGGTGTCTCAGATACTAGCATAATCGTTTTAGCGTGAACAGCATTTCAAAGAAATTTTATTGATTATTTTTAGTGTTTCAGCCATAATTTGCTCATGGAAACACGTAATATTTTTGAAAATCTGTCTGCTATAGACCATCGGTATTCATTATCGGAATCCGCCGTATTTAATGGTCTGTCTCAATATATTTCCGAAGAGGCTGCTATCCGCTCATATGCAAAAGCAGAAACAGCTCTTGTCAAAGCACATCTTTCCGTACGGGGAAAACTGACCGGAGAGATCGAAAAACAGCTTGATATTGTGGCTGATACTATAGATCCTGAGGTTGTCTACAAAGAGGAAGAGAAAACACAGCATAATATCCGTGCGCTGGTAAATGTAATGAAAACGATGGTTAGTGAAGATCTTGCGCCGCTTATTCATCTCGGGGCGACGAGCGTCGATATTCTCGATACTTCTCTTTCAATGCGTATGCGTGATGTTTTTAAGAATGTTGTTATCCCTGAACTGAAAGGTCTTGAGCAGGATCTTTGTACCCTTGCCGACCGGGAAGCTGAAACTCCGCAAGTAGGACGTACGCACGGGCAGCACGCTGTTCCTATTACCTTCGGCTGGTCGATCGCCGAATTTGTAAGCAGGCTGGGTAAATCTATTCTTCATATCGAGGAACTTTCTGATCAGCTGAAGGGTAAACTTGCAGGCCCTGTCGGCGCATATAACGGACCCTGTATGATCGTAAAGAATCCCGAGGAACTGGAACGCCGCTATCTTGCATTTCTCGGTCTTGAACCAAGTGAGTATTCAAACCAGCTTGTAGAACCAGAGTACCTTCTGCGTCTGCTGCTTGAGTGCAACGTTGCGTTCGGCATTATTGCAAATCTTGCCGACGATCTCCGCAATCTTCAGCGTAGTGAGATAGGTGAGGTGTTTGAATATTTCAGTGCAACACAGGTAGGTTCGAGCACCATGCCGCAGAAACGGAACCCCTGGAACAGTGAACATGTAAAGTCATTGTGGAAAGCGATGTGTCCCCGTGTAATTACTTTTTATATGGATCAGATTTCTGAACATCAGAGAGATCTTACGAATTCTGCGAGTCAGCGTTTTATTGCGGACTATGTAGCCGGCTTTACCATGGCGGTTGCACGTATGCATAAAGTTGTCGGCGGTCTTCAGGCAGACCATGAGAATATGGCAAGAAATTTAGCAGATGCAGGCGGACGGGTAAAAGGAGGGGTCCTTGCCGAACCGGCATATATCCTGCTGTCGGAAGCCGGTGTAAGCAGCGGCCATGAAGTCATCAGAAAAATAACGCTTGAGGCAGAACAATCCGGATCAGAATTCTTTGAGGTGCTGAAAAAACACACAGACGTATATGAAAAGATTACTGCGCAGCTGGAAAAGCTTGGAATCACGGATGCTGCAACATTTTTTGAAAATCCGGCCCGTTATCGCGGGCTTGCAGCGGAAAAATCGCGCAGACTTGCAAAGAAATATGCAGAATTAATGAAATAATTTTCTATAACGGCTTTGTCCGATATCTGAAAACCGGGAAACAATTATTCGTTTTCCGGTTTTTTTTATCCATACGGCAGAAAGAAGTGACTTTTGTAGTTTCCCGGGCTGAGCTTTACAAAAAAGGCGAAATATGAGCTGAAAAAGCGGTAAACTAATTCTTTACAGGCAGAATTTTGTGCCGTACCATTCATTCTGTTGGAGAAAAAATGTACGTCACGAAAAAAATAGAAATCTTAAAACAGATAAAGAAGAACAGATATTTATATCTGCTCCTCTTTCTGCCACTTTTGTATTATATTTTGTTCCATTATTTACCAATGTACGGGATAATTGTTGCGTTCAAAGAATATAATATTGTTAAAGGAATGCTGCACAGTCCATGGGCCGGATTTAAGTATTTTGAAAAATTCTTAAAGGATCCCTATTTCTGGAAAGTTGTCCGGAATACTTTTCTGATGAGTATTTACAACCTTGTATGGGGCTTCCCGGTTCCTGTTATTCTGGCGCTGCTTTTGAATGAAGTCCATATAAAAAAAGTTAAGGATATTATTCAGTCTGTTACATACCTGCCGCATTTTGTTTCGACCGTTGTCGTGTGCGGAATGATTGTAAATTTTCTTTCGACTGACGGTCTGATAAATACTACCCTCCGTGCGGCAGGACAAAAAAGTGTACAGTTTCTTATGTATCCTCAGTATTTCAGGTCTCTCTATGTTATATCGGAAATATGGCAGACAGCCGGCTGGACATCGATAATCTATCTTGCTGCCCTGACAGGGATAGATCAGGAGGTTCTCGATGCTGCTTTAATCGATGGTGCAGGCCGTTTGCAGCGAATCCTGCATGTAACGTTACCGGCTATAGCACCGGCCGTTTCTATCATGCTGATTATGAATCTGGGAAAAATAATGAACCTCGGTTATGAAAAAGTTCTTCTTCTCTATAACGGGTCAACATATGAGACTGCAGATATCATTTCAACTTATGTCTATCGTCGTGGTATTCTGGGCAACAGCTTCAGTTATGCAACGGCAATCGGCCTTTTCCAGTCAGTTATAGGGATCGTTCTGCTTATATCGGCAAATAAAATTTCTTCAAGACTGAGTGAAACAAGCCTGTGGTAGGAGATATGCAAATGGAAATAAAAAGCAATACGCTGAAAAACAGAATTTGCGGATTTGATATCATTAATGGTATTATTCTTATTTTTATAAGTTTTATAACACTTTATCCTATTTGGTATGTATTTATCGTTTCAGTCAGTTCTGC
>DCFS01000267.1:5078-11530 GCA_002319875.1 Treponema sp. UBA1798
TATAAAGTCGTGTTCGGCAACGAGAAAATATGGCGCTCATATTATAACACAATCCTGTACACCGTCACTGGTACCGCCGTGAATGTATTACTTTCGGCAATGTGTGCTTATCCGCTGTCCCGTAAAGATCTGTTCGGCCGCAGATTTTTTACGATTTTCGTTACGGTAACCATGTTTGTCAGCGGCGGTATGATACCGCTGTATCTTGTTGTTATGAAACTGAAACTGCTGAATACTATGTGGTCCGTTATTCTTCCGGGGGCAATAAGTACTTACAATATGATTATTATGCGGACGGCATTCAGCGGTATTCCTGATTCCCTTGCGGAATCGGCCTACATTGACGGTGCAAGCGATATAACCGTTTTCACAAAAATTATACTGCCGCTGTCGAAACCTATTCTTGCTACTATGACACTATTTTATTCTGTATCACACTGGAACAGTTTTTTCCCGGCCATGCTGTATCTGAATGATCAGTCTAAATATCCGGTACAGATTCTGATGCGTGATATCGTTATTGCAGGTGATATGACCAGCCAGTCCGGCGACATAGCATCGGATATCAATATTCTTGCGATGAATTATAAATATGCTGTTATCATTATTTCTGTTGTCCCGATTTTGCTGGTCTATCCGTTTCTTCAGAAATATTTTACAAAAGGTATTCTTATCGGAGCTGTGAAAGGATGATAATTGACAGGGTATTAACAAAAATACTGTTTCAGACAAACAGGGAGGAAAATATGAAAAAAACTGTCTGTATACTATTTGGATTGTCCGTCTTGACGTGCCAACTTATTTCTGCTGCGGGAATGCAGGATTCCGGTTCTGTGCCGGCGGGCAGTGATACCAGGAGTTTTATTTCGAAGACGCCCCTGACAATCAGGGTTTTGATGAGTGATGCTGCCGTTCAGCCGATTAGAAATTATGCTCCTGCCCAGCAGGAAATTTTCAGGAAAACGGATATAAAACTTAATTATGAAATTGTTCCTTTCAGCAGTTATGATGATAAGAAAAATGTACTGCTTTCAACAAACAACTGGCCGGATATTGCATATGTAAAGCCGGAAGATGTCACAACTTATGCATCAACAGGGATATTTCAACCTTTGATGCAGTACGTCAATGAAAAAACGATGCCTAATTTTTATCAGTTCTGGAAGAAATATCCTGAAATGAAAAAATATATGATTAATAATGAACTATATGTATTTCCGGTGATTCAGCGGGGTGAAAGTGCAAACGGTTATGGTCCTGTTATCAGAATGGATCTGTTAAGAAAGTATAATCTGAAGACTCCGGGGACATTTGCGGAATTGCTGGATGTTTTGTCTGCACTCAAAAAGATCTATCCGGATTCAGTTCCCTGGACAGGAAGAAAGGGTACTCCTCAACTATTGAAAACTGCTTCATATATGCTTGGTTCCGGATATGGTGAGGTCGGCATCTACTATGATTTCGATATGCATAAATATGTATTCGGTCCGGCAGATTCCCATTTCAAAGCGGTATTGTCATTTCTGCATGATGCATATAAACGTGGTGTCCTGGATCCTGACTTTGCAACAACAACCAGTGAACAGATGGAGTCGAAACTTTCCAGTGGCAGATCATTTTTTTTCCTTGACAACAGCGGGTTTGGACAGAATTATACGAAAGCTTTGAGAAAATTACCTGGTAATGAAAATGCTGTGCTGCAGGTAGTACCGATTCCGAAAAACAGTTTCGGCGGACAGCGGGCTGTAAGTTATCCGAAAGAACTGCCCGGCCGTTTCTATGCGGTGAATTCTTCCGGAAAACATATTCCTGAGCTGATAAAACTGATTGACTGGCTGTATGGAAAAGAAGGTTCAGATATTTCAAATTACGGAGTTCAGGGATACAGTTTTAATTATAATTCAAAAGGTGACCCCGTATTTATAAAATCCTATCTTGAAAAATTCAAGGATGCGACACCTTCTTCTTATTATGCCGTATACTCGGATCTTGGTATTACAAAATTGAATTTCTGTTTCTATGCATGTAATACGGAAACTTGGTTTGAAATTGAAAAAAGCCTGGGTAACTGGAATAATGTAGCTGATGAATACTGGAAAATTATTGATAGCGACAAAGCGTATCATACGCCTGCAATAAATCCATCATTAAATACGGAACAGAGTGAACTGGCAACGGACATTATCATGGAATTAAATACTATGCTTGAACAGGAATATAATAAATATATTATGGGAATAGAACCTGTCAGTAATTGGGATAAAGTGATAGCCCGGTGTGAATCGTTAGGGGTCAGAAAACTTGAAAAAATATATAATGATGCAGATGCATCCTTTTCTAACTGAAAAATGAAACAGTCTGGAAAAAATCAGAAAGGAGTTTCTTATTGCCGTGTCCTCGGTTATTTTGCTTTTTTCCTGACTGTGTTCTGCATTATTCTTATTATAATTTATAACGCGGATTGTGCTGTAGTCGGAAGGCAATATTCCGAAAAAATACAGGCAAATCTTACAGCAATTACCGGTAATATTGATACGCAGATGCAGATTGTACGGAATTTGGGATCTGATTTTTTTCTGGAACCGGACATTATTATGTACCTTAAACCTGAAAAAGATGAAACGCTTAGTGTAAGGGCAGAACAGTGGCGTATTATCAGAAAAATATCCAGGGAAGAAGCTCTCGTTGCACCCCTTGTTTCTTCTGTTTTTGTTTTTATTTCTCACGATAACCATATACTTACCGGTGACGGACATTATGATGTCGACTACTTTTTCAAAGATATGTACCGATATGCTGATTATCCTGAGCAATTCTGGATGTCGTCATTTAAGAAAGGCAGCCTCCGGATGATACTGCCGCCGACGGTTATGAAAACAAGAAAAAACTCGGGTGCTGTTATTCCCGTTGTTACTACAGACCGGATTTCCGGTAATGTTGCCATACACGTCTGTAATATTGCGGTTAAAACATTGGAAGACATGTTTGTTGCAGAGCCATCTTTTAACGGATTGAGATTCGTTGTCTTTGATAGTAAGCGGAACGTGATACTGGATACAAATCACAGTACCGGTTCAGTGTATGCTGCCGTTGGAAACAGTAAGAATATTATATTCCGTCAGCAGTCTTCCTGTCTGGACTGGACCGTGTGTGCAGTTGTTTCGCGGGACGCTTTCAGGCAGGTCGTGACAGAAAATCTGATACTGGTATTTCAAATGGTTTTTGCCGCTCTGCTGTGCGGAGTCGGTATGACATTTTTGTTTTCATTCAGAATTTATAAACCTGTACAGAAACAGTATCTTGCGCAGGAAGAGAAAAATTCAAGAGACTATATATGGCATTCCGTACAATTGCTGCTACACGGTTTTCAATCGTCTGATGTGTGCCATGTTTCCGGTATGATGCAGAAGTACTATCAGTTTTCTGGAAGTTTTTTTTTATGCTGTGATATCCTGCTTGATTATCATCTTCAATTTTATCAGGACTATGAAGGTGAAAATCTGGCTGAAAAGCAGAAAGAACTTGCCTCCAGGTTGTACCGGGCTGCTGTTAAGTTTTCTTCCTGTTATATCCTCGATCTTCAGAATGGCCTGTATTCCTGCATATTCAATTTAGATGCCCCTGTCGATGAAAAAACGGCAGCTGATTTTTTCCGGGCAGGTCATATTTTCCCGGAGAATGATCAGAAATTATTTTCCATAATCATAGGGATTGGAACTGTCTGCGATTCACTTGATAAAATTGCTGTTTCTCATAAACATGCACTGCTGGCTGTGCAGCATCGTGTTACGCAGCAGGACTATGAAGTCATTAATTTCAGAGACATCCCCGTGAGCGACAGGGTATTATTTTCCTTTTACGATCAGAAAGAAATTCTGAAAAATATTTATTGCGGTAATGAATCAGTTTTGACAGACTGTATTTCACGCATACTGGATATAAATCTGAAACGGGGAATTTCGGAAGAGAATATGCAGGAGTTGTACCGGCAGATTATGATGGTTGGACAACGTTGTCTTGATGAAAAAGGATATCCTGTGGATACTATGAAAACTTTTCAGTCGGTCAGGGATGTCATACTGCAGCAGGAAATGGATAATCCATTTGATATAAAGAAAAAGGTTCTCCTTAATTTTTTTGTTGAAATTCAAAGTATTGTTTATATTCCCCAGGAATTGACAGAGGCTATCCGTTCGACGGCTGTACGTGCCCAGAAATATATAGATATGAATTTTAATAAACCACTCTGTCTGGAAATAGTAGCTGAAGCTTTGCAGATAACTCCGAAATATCTGTCGCGTATATTCAAGACTGCCTTTGGAGAGAATTTTACAGGTTATACTTCCCGTATACGTATTGAAAAGGCGAAAATACTGCTGGCGACTACGAATGAGCATATAAACGATATCGCTCTGGATGTTGGAATGGAGAGCCGCGCAACTTTTCTGCGTGTTTTCAGGAAAATGGCAGGCATCAGTCCGAGTGAATACAGATTATTTGCCCACAGTTCTGAAACAGAAAATACTGTAGATGAGTGAACCTCTTTCAGAACTCGTCTGATTTTTGAAAACACGTCGGGTAATTTGAAAAGCTTACCGGAATATTATGAAGGAGAGTCAGAATATGAAAATACTTAATACGAGAAAAGAGTTTATTGTTGAAACTGATGAGAGGCCTACTGACAGTGCCCATGCATCGACATTGACAAGTCTCAGCGACGGAACGGTTCTTACTGCATGGTTTGGCGGAAGCTGGGAAAAAGATGCCAACGTTTCCATATGGCTTTCCCGCCGTTCAAAAGATGGTATATGGACTAAGCCGCGAAATATAGAGGAGGTTACAGGAACTGCTATGTGGAATCCTGTCCTTTTCCGTCTGCCGGATGATACAATTCTGCTGTTTTACAAAGTGGGGCAGTCAATACAATCCTGGAAAACATGGGTGACCGAGTCGTATGATAATGGCGATACCTGGACTGTACCGAGAGAGCTGGTACAAGGTAATGAAGGAGGCAGAGGTCCTGTAAAAAATAAACCGATCCTGCTTTCTGACGGCCGGACTATAGTTGCTCCTGCCTCTGTAGAAATTAATGATGTATGGAAATGTTTTACAGATATTTCTGCTGACGGTGGAAAGACGTGGCACGCAGGCGCTTTTGTCCCCGTCAGATATGCCGGCTATAACATACAGATGGTAGATCAGCCATTCAGTAAATACCGCTGCTTTGGTAAGGGAATTATTCAGCCGTCTCTCTGGGAAGACAGCAGCCATGTTTTACATATGTTTACCCGTTCTTCTTCTTCCGCCATTTTTCGCAGTGATTCGTATGACGGAGGTCAGAGCTGGGGACAGGCATATATGTCCGGTCTTCCTAATAATAACAGTGGTCTTGATCTGGTAAAACTTCCATCCGGTGCGCTTGTACTTGCTTATAATCCCGTTGAAAACCTGCCGAATTATTATAAAGGGCCGAGGACTCCTCTGGTGCTGGGAT
The DNA here is from genome assembly GCA_002319875.1 of Treponema sp. UBA1798. GTDB lineage: Bacteria > Spirochaetota > Spirochaetia > Treponematales > Treponemataceae > Treponema_D. The sequence continues at coordinate 10,573 of DCFS01000267.1, forward strand.
ACTCATCAGATAATGGAGATACATGGAAAACTGAACTTGTTCTTGAAGACGCACCGGGCGATTATGCATACCCGGCGATTGTTTGTACGGCCGACGGAGAATTATTGCTGACCTATACGTATAAACGCGAGAGAATTTGTTACTGGAAGGTTCTCTATGAAGAATAAACCTGTGAAAAATGGTAACGCATTCTGTCTGTCAGCTGAATGCTGCACAGGATTTTTTATTCGTGCGGGGGGCGGGGATACCCCGACCCTTGGGCCGAGCTTGTTGACTCTTTTTTTTGCGTCATTTTATTTCCGTTCCAGGAAATATTTAGAAGATGCTTTTTTCTTGCTTTCTGCCCCAAACCATGATATCCTTTTTTCTTGTTGAGTGTTGCCCGTTTCTATGAACTATAAATAACAATGCTGTTTCTGAGTATCAGAGTGAGATAGATATCTGTTTGTACTGACAAGACTGGTATCTGTTTCCTTTTTTTTAAATGAAATTTTGAAAAGACTGCCTGGCGGTTGTATTTTTCCTTTGTGTTCAAATAGCAGGATGTTTCTTATTGATTCTTTAAGCAGGAACTATAAGATGAAGAACCTTTTTCAAAATTATTTTTCCGGTACTTTGCAGTGTTTGGAACTGCAGGTGTTCCCTGCTTTGCCCAATTGTAAACTGCAAATTCCCGGAGATCCTGAAAGAGCTATGGCTGTTTATTATTGCGCTGCTTGTCGTCCTGGTTATCGTAACATATTCTGAAGATATCGCGCTTTTGCGATACCGAAACTGTTCGGATATGTACCAATACATGCACCTTGGGTATAATATGCAGGATTATTATGTATCATAAAAAAGATGTCGATAGATGGAACGCTGGAATTGATAAAGCGGCTCTTGTAAATTCCTGCCGTCATTTTGTATTGGATATGGATGGGACTTTCTATCTGGGAAATACGATTTTGGACGGTAG
>DCFS01000267.1:11853-24563 GCA_002319875.1 Treponema sp. UBA1798
TGTGTATATGGATAAGCTTGCCGGAATGGGATGCCATATCACCAGGCAACAGATTATGTCCAGCGGTGATGTAACGATAGAGTATCTGAATGCGACATATCCGGGGAAAAAAGTATATCTGGTCGGAACGGACCCTCTTATAAAAAGTTTTCTTGAAGGTGGCATACACCTTGTAGAAACAGACCCCGACATTGTTGTTATCGGTTTCGATACTACATTAACCTATGAGAAAATTACCAGTGCATGCGACTTTATCAGATATGGGGCAATATTTCTTGCAACACACCCTGACATTAACTGTCCGGTGGAAAATGGATATATCCCTGATGTCGGCTCTTTTTGTGCAATGATTTCACTTTCCACTGGCGGTAAAAAACCGAAAGCGCTGGGTAAGCCTTATGGAGAAACCGTTGAGATGATAATGCGCCGGACCGGCTGGAAGAAAGAAGAAATAGTTTTTGTCGGAGACCGGCTTTACACTGATATCGCCGTAGGCGTTAACAACGGCTCGAAAGGTCTGCTTGTACTTACCGGCGAAGCAGATATGCCTGCCGTGCTGCACTCTGATATAAAACCAGACGCGATATTTGAAGACCTCAGGGAGATCGGTTCATATCTGTGTTGAAGGGAACCCGTTTTTCTGATTTTTTGAACAGCATGTAAACAGACCTCTGTTTTTAACAGGGGTCTGTTTTTTTAATGAATTTCAAGAAATCGTTGATTATTTTTTTAAGTCGTCAAGTTTTTTCATATATCTGTCAGCTGCATACTTTGCAAGATAAAATTTGTAGGGGGTCGAAGTCGAGGTTCCCAGATATTTGTCATCTTTATCATCTTTTCCGTTGCCGATTTTGTATACGGTAACGGAAATCTCCTTGCCTGCTGCTGTCAGCGTCATAGTCACACCGCCGTTTTCAGGAAGAACCGTATTTTCGTCGGCCCATGACTGGGCATTTAACGTTGCAAGGGAACTGACAAAAGACGCTGTTTTTTCCGTATCAAGGGTTATACTCTTGTTACCGGAGGCAATAGACCATACTTCCGGAGTTCCCGATTTTTCGAGTTCCCATTTTCCCTCTGCAGATGAAACGGCAACATGCGATATATCACTGTCTTTTACGCTGTATACTTCATCGCTGCGCAGTTCACCGACTGATTTGCCGAATGTGTTTTTCAGTGAACCTGATACGAGATAGATATCCTTCCCGCTGCCGATTTTTATATAGGTCTGTGAACCTGTAGAAGACTCTTTACCAATAATAATCGTTCTCAGTACCTTTCCGTCTGCATCGGATGCGGTAACGGTGACAGCCTGGGCAGTGTCAAGACCGTACCGTTCAAGCGTTGCTGCGGAGTCGGAATGCGATACGGTATCGAGTATTTTGATGTTTTTAATATCATCACGGATAGATGTTGCCAGATTATCATTCGCCGGATAGTTTTGTGCACCAACAATCCATTTCCCGTCTTTCGTACAGGTTAATAACACTTCCCCTGTTGCTGTTTTCATTGAATATACGGTCGGGGTGTCTTTGAGTGTTATATTTTTCACTGATGTGCTTCCGGCTCTGATAAGCTGCACAATGTATATACATAGAAGCAGTGCTATTGCTGAAAGAAGAATTGTTTTTCGGTTATTCATTTTTTACCTTCTTTTCCGGGTTTTGAAATTTCACGTGTATCATCCGGATTATAGCGGTCATGTATACGTCTTCTGCGTTCGTTTCTGTTTTTCCATACAAGGAATCCTGCAAGGGCAACAAGAATGGCAAGTCCGTACTCATTGAAGTATTTCGCGAAAGCAGCAGTTCCGGCATTTTTGATCGTAATCGAATTGAGGGAAAGTCCTTTCGTCCGCATTGTACACAGTTCGCTTTCACCATTCATATAGTCGATAATATTACGGATGAACATGGAGACAGGCTCCTTTCCGTCCTGATCAATGAGCTGGGGGCCCGTTATGGCCGACGATCCTGAAATGAAGATTCTGCCTGGCAGAATGCTTTTTGCCAGATGGGTTTTAGTCGAGAGCATACCGTTGTCCTGAAGTACCGCAGGATCGATCGGTTCGGAATCGAATGCGCTTTCAAATTTTCCTTCAAGTATGACAGCCAGGTTTTCCGCTTTTTCACTTTTTTTGTCGGAAGGCGGAGTTATCATCATCGGATTCAGAACAATGTCTTTTGTCATAAGCCATGACTGCGGAGAAGACTTTGCAAGGCTTGTTACGTGGATGTCAGGGTTCTTTTCGGCTTCGGAGACATCGATAGAACCGTTCTGAAGGAATATGATATAACCCAGATTTTTTGTTATGGCATTTTTGGGATCGAGAGACTTCTGCTGAAGCATAGGGGCCCAGTACATGGACATTTTTCCGTATCCCTGCTGATTCTGGGTATAACAGTTTTCATCAAGAATATAATCATGACCGGTTCTGATGCCGTATTTCGTAAACAACCTGTCCAGCCCTGTGTCAACCGGAACATACTGTGGCTGCTGGTAATAGCCGCCGCCGATTTCATTAAATGGATCGACGAAGAACATGACATTACCGCCTTTCATGATGAACTGGTCAATTTTATACAGTTCCATATCAGAAAATTTTTTCTTCGGGCCGTTGATCACGAGAGAAGTCAGATTCTGCGGGATGTCATCTTTTGATAAGTCAAGAGGTTTAAAAGTATATAAGTCTGAAACGAGACTGTTGAAAAGGCCTGCACCCTGCTGTGAATCATCAAGCGACAGTTCATCGTGTCCCGTCACGTAACCGATTTCACGTACTTTGGAAACAAGCCCCTGGAGCGCTGTTGAAATCGAGTCGTCAAGATTATCGAGCCCGGCTATTGCATATCCGAAAAGAGAGCGCTGCATGGAAAGCGGTATCAGGCGGAAACTGCTGCCGTGTTCGAGAACAATACCGAGAATACTTGTACCTTTTGTTCCATCCTTTGTCTGCCAGTTGATTGTCTGCAGCCCGTATTTATCCGAAAGCGCTTTAACTTCTGACGCTGCCGGTACCTTTTTTGTATAGGTAATCCGGTCCATATTTTTTTTGTTTGCGGATGCATACGCTTTCTGTACGATATCATCAAGTTTGTCGAAACCTGCGATACCAAAACCGGAAAGTTCGTTCGATACATATAACGTCATCGAAAGTTTATCGTCTTTAGGGAGAGCGGCAAGAGTATCTGCTGTGGAAATCATTTTTGAAATGGTTGTCGTCAGTTTATATTCGAAGCCGTCTGATGAAGTAAGCGAATCGATCGTCTTGATGCTGTCGGCATACAGAACCGCGACTCCCATCCAGGCCTGTTTGAATCCTACTTCGTTATTGGCAACTTCCTGGATTTGAACCTGCCTCAATCCGTAATCCGAAGCAAGCCCCTGATTTTCACTTTTATCCATATCAAAGAAGGAATAGTTGAATTTACCGTTCGCAGCGCCTTTGTATTCGACGAGGATATCGCTGATATACTGTTCAATGCTGTTATAGGGAGCCGGAAGATTTGACGAAAAAAATACCTGTACGGAAACCGGCTCGTCAAGTGTTTTTACAATCTGTTTACTGGCAGATGAGAGCGAATACGATTTTGGTCCTGTCAGGTCAAGACGGAGAAACGCCTTGTTGCCGACTAAATTTATAAGAATCAGAAGTATGACAAACAGTACAAAATCACTCGCAGGATTTTTCAGCCAGTTGATGAATTTTTTCATTTTTCAATTATCTCCTGTCATTCTGTTCCGCTTTTACGGTAAGACCGAAAAAAAGCGCAGTAAGCGATACAAAATACAGCAGGTCGCGTGTGTCGATAATACCACGTGCGATCGAGTTGAAATGTGTGTCAGCCGTAAAATATGAAAGGAATCCTACTACCGGCGCAGGGAGGACTACAAGGAACATGCTTATAAGAGACAGCAATATGCATACTGCGAAAGCAACGAAGAAAGCAATAATCTGATTTTTTGTAACAGAAGAAGCAAATAAACCTATTGCAGAAAAAGCTGCGCACAGAAACAGGGCTCCGAGATACCCACCGATGACCGGTCCTGCATCCGGAGAACCGAACGATGCAGCCGTTATGGCATATGCAAGAGTTGGAACAAGCATTACAGCACTCATGATAAACGCGGCAAGAAATTTACCGAGTACTGCCTGAAAGTCTGTTACCGGCAGTGTCATAAGTGTTTCGATACTGCCGCTGCGTTTTTCTTCCGAAAACAGCCGCATGGTAAGCGCCGGTACGAAAAATGACATCATGACAGGCAGCATACTGAAGAAATTTCTGAGTTCTGCCCGCTTTGAAATAAAAAATGTAGAAAAAAACATAAAACCGGAAAAGATAAGAAACAGACCGGTTACGATATATGCAATCGGACTGGTAAAATACGCGGAAAGTTCCCGTTTCATTATTACAACAGCTGCTGTCTGATGCTTTACAGGTTTGCTCATTTTGCTGCCTCCTTTGTAACAGGCTCTTTTTTTGCTTCTGCAGCATCACCTGTCGTAAGCGCGCGGAAAACGTCTTCCAGACTGTTTCGCTGCGGTGTAAGTTCATACAGAGTCCATCCCTCTTTTACCATAAGTTTAAAAATTGCAGGACGTATTTCCGCGTTGCCCTTAACCGAAACGATGGCGGAAGCCAGTTTCGTTTCTCCTGTAACCGGCTCCGTAGAAGCTGTGGTAGCTCCTGCAGATCCATCTACTGATGTCAATGCTTTTACCAGTTCGTCTGGTGTACAGCCGCCGGCGGTAATCTGCAGGGCAAGCGAATGTCCGTAACGTTCGCGAAGTTCCGAAGTAGGACTGTCAGCCGCAAGTCTTCCCTGTGAAATGATAATAACCCTGTTGCACAGCATTTCTACCTCGCCCAGGATATGTGTTGATATAATGACGGTTCTTGTTTTTCCTATTTCCCTGATAAGAGCCCGGACTTCCCCGATCTGGTTCGGATCAAGACCGCTTGTAGGTTCATCCAGTATAAGTATTTCAGGATCATTCATAAGTGCATGAGCAAGGCCGACTCTCTGGCGGTATCCGCGCGAAAGTTCACAGATGTTCTTGTGCATTACTTCTTTTAAGCCGCAGATTTCGCAGAGATGGGGCACTTTTTCAGTGAAATCCATTCCCTGAATTTCCGCAACATAGCGCAGATAATCATCGACAATCATGTCGCTGTACAATGGAGCTGCCTCCGGCATATACCCGATTTTCTTTTTTGCAGCTACGGGGTCAGCCGTAATATCTTTACCATCGATTTTTATCGTGCCACCTGATGCAGCAAGGAAACCGGTAATCATACGCATTGTCGTTGTTTTTCCTGCGCCGTTAGGACCGAGAAGACCGACTATCTCTCCTGTCGGGATAGAAAAGCTGATGTCATTGACGGCACGGAATGTCCCGAACGTACGGGAAACGTGCGAAACCTCTATCATAGAACCTCCGATTTTGTAATAACCTGTATAAGTGCAGGTTCAAGTCAGAACTGTATACTATATTATTTTTAAATATAAATAAATACAGGAGGTTACAGCAGATAACAGTTTGTTATTTATCTATGTCAAAGGGGAAAACAGAGGGTTCCCTGTTACGGTTAGAGATCCGCAGGTTTCAAAAACGCAGAATAGAGCATTTTTCAAGGATTTCGATTACGCTTTCCTATTTCTGTTCTTTTTTTTCTTTAGCTTCATGTGGCCTGTTTGTATAAGTGACCGTGCCCCATATCATACCGACTACTATAATAACTACAACGGGTATCCACCATCGTTGAGCCATAAGATATATCGTGGTATAAAATATACCGAACACAATCCCGCTTAATACGGAATATACGATCCAGAATACCCATATCGGTTTTTGTGATAAAAACGACATCAAATTTTTCTGTACTGATTCACCAACTTCTTTCACTTCCATAAAAAACTCCTTTCTTTTTTGCAGATATTGTATCAATAGCGGCTTGCTTTGGCCGGATAGTTTCATTTCAGAAAAACCCGGTCACTATATAAATAAATTAATCATGTATCCGGCATGTGTCTGTGCGCTGGCGCACAGACACATGCTTCTACTGGTTCTTATTTTTAAATAAACAGAAAATAATGTAACGGATATCATTCTATACAGACAAATAAAAATAGTGCCAGTCCGTAGAAAATCCGTATCTGAAGATATTCCAATACAAAAGACTGAGGAGTTATATGATACAGAAAGGAACTAATAAAAAAAATATCCGGAGTTTTCCTGAGCGTTCAGTCTCTCGTCCTGACTCCTATATCGATGAACCTTTGAGGTCAGAATTATTCAGTGTCGAACAAATGCAGCATTATGGCAGAATTCTTGCCGAAACACACAGAGTGAGCCAATTGCATTCTCATAATGAAAAACTTCTTGCGCGGCTTGTGGAGAATGAATCCGTACTGAATGATGTCAGAGGGTTATTTGCTCAAGCTGCTGCGGAAAAACGCCGGATATTTCCTGCTGCCGACTGGCTTCTGGACAATTTCTATCTCATTGAAGAACATATCTATACCAGTAAACGGGATCTTCCCAAAGGATACAGCCGTGGGCTGCCAATCCTTCTCGATGGCCAGTCTGCTGATTTGCCGCGTGTTTATGACATCGCTCTGGAAAGGATATCTCACGGAGACGGTCTTGTAGATCCGGAAACGATTCAAAGCTTTCTCGATTCGTATCAATCGGTTTCCGTTCTGACAATCGGAGAATTGTGGGCTATTCCTATCATGCTTCGTCTTGCACTGATAGAAAACCTGCGGCGTGTTGCGGTTCGGATATCATCTGAGATGCATGCCCGGAGTGAGGCCGATTCCTGGGCAGAACGGATGGTGGAATCGGCAGAGTCGGATCCGAAAAACCTTATTCTCCTGATTGCAGACATGGCCCGTTCGGATCCCCAGATGGTCAGTTCATTTGTAGCAGAATTAGCCCGTAAGCTGCAGGGAAAAGGTACCGCTCTGGCACTGCCTCTGACATGGATAGAGCAGCGGCTTTCAGAAACGGGGCTGACAATAGAACAGCTTGTCCAGTCTGAGTTGCGACAGCAGGCAGCTGACCAGGTTTCCATCAGCAACAGCATCCGTGGCCTGCGTTCTCTGGCTGCTACAGATTGGAAGAAAATAGTCGAAAGTACCAGTGCGGTCGACCGGATACTGCGGGAGGATCCTTCCGGTTGCTACCGTAAGATGGATTTTATTACCCGTGACCAATACAGGCATGCAATTGAAGAAACTGCCAGAAGAGGCCGGGTGCCGGAGGAAGACATTGCCCGTTTTGCCTTGCATTTGGCGCAGGAATCTTGCCAGAGTGCAGGGAAGAACGATAGAACAGCTCATGTTGGTTATTACCTCATCGATAAGGGGTTTGAGCAGCTGCTTCGGGCGGCACAGATACGGGGATTCAGACGGATTTCTTCCGGTAACTACCACGCCAGTCGTGAGCTTATCCTGTATACAGGTTCGGTCATATTTATGGCTGCCATTGTTGCAGCCGGATTCATTCTTCTGGCATATAACGGGCGGCCGGGCCACCTGTCATTGTGGCTTATTGTGCTGCCTGCTTTCGTCTGTGCCTGCGGCTTGTCCATAGCTCTCCTGAACTGGGGTGTAACGCTGTTTGTGGTTCCCCGGAGTCTGCCCCGCATGGATTTTTCTGATGGTATACCCGCTGAATTCCGTACGCTGGTTGTCGTTCCTTCCATGCTTTCGAGTGCACGACACATCGAATATCTGGCTGAAACTCTTGAAATACGTTTCCTTGCAAATCGTGACGATAACCTCCTCTTCTGCCTTCTTACCGATTTCCAGGATAATAAAAAACAGACGACGGAGGTTGACGAAGATTTGCTCCGGCAGGTGCAACAGAAGATCGCTGATCTCAACAACCGGTACAAAGGGACTTCCGGAGATCGGTTTTTTCTGTTTCACAGACCCCGGCAGTGGAACGAACGGGAACGTATGTGGATGGGCTATGAACGCAAGCGCGGAAAGCTGGCAGCCTTGAATGCCCTTATCCGGGACGGAGCCACAAAGAATTTTGAGTTGATCACAGGAAGCATCGAACAACTTCAAACGGTGAAGTATGTCATAACCCTTGATACGGATACTCTGTTGCCGCGTGATTGTGCAAAACAGCTTGCAGGAATTATGGCACACCCGTTGAACCATGCAATCTATGACAAAAACCGTGGTGTTATAATAGAAGGATATGGCATACTGCAGCCTCGTGTTGCGGCAAGTCTTCCCGGTACACGACTGTCGTACTATTCGCTTATGTCTGACAGCGAGCCGGGCATCGATCCATACACACGGGCTGTTTCCGACGTGTATCAGGATCTGTTCGCAGAAGGCTCTTTTATAGGAAAAGGAATCTACGACGTCGAGGCTTTTGAGCAGGCCCTCAAGGGCCGTTTCCCCGAGAACAGGATACTGAGCCACGATCTGCTCGAAGGCTGTTATGCACGATCCGGGCTGGTAAGTGACGTACAACTGTACGAAGAATCTCCTTCCTCATATCATGCAGACGTCAGACGGCGTCTGCGGTGGATGCGCGGCGATTGGCAGATCGCACGCTGGTTTTTTCCGACCGTTCCCGCATTTGATGGCCGGTCATGCAAAAATACACTGTCCATTCTGTCGAAATGGAAAATATTCGACAATCTGAGACGCAGTCTGATGTCTCCATCTCTGGTATTCCTTTTCATTTTTGGATGGATAACTCTTCCAAATCCATTTTTGTGGACTCTTGCAGTTTCAGGGATCGTGCTCGTACCCCCACTGATGATTTCCCTGCTTGACTTTTTCCGCAAACCTCGTGATATGCCGGTTATACCGCACATTGCCGGTTCCGCACGTTCTCTGCTTAATCGCATGGTACAGGCATTATTCACGATTGTCTGTCTGCCATACGAGGCTTTTACAAGTTTTGTGACCATCATATCTACGGTGTTTCGTGTTCTTGTTACACACCGGCATCTGCTTGAATGGCTGCCATCCAGTGAGTCCGGAAAAGGTAGTGAAACTCTTTCGGCCTCGCTCAGGATCATGTGGCCGGCACCGTTCATCACGCTCTCAGTATCAGCTTTTCTCTTGAATTTTCGTCCGGAAGCTTTTTTTGCAGCTGTGCCTCTTTTAGTTTTGTGGCTGTCCTCTCCGTTCGTCGTGTGGGCGACAAGTCTGCCGCCGTTAAAACGCATCGTAAAGACCAGCGCCAGACAAAATGAATTCATCGGGAAACTTTCCCGGAAGACATGGTCCTATTTTGAAACATTCGTCAATGATGATGAAAACTGGCTTCCCCCGGATAATTATCAGGAGGGACCTGTTCCAAAAATCGCCCATCGTACTTCACCGACGAACATGGGACTCTCTCTTCTTGCCAATCTGACAGCATATGATCTCGGGTATATTCCGATGGAACGGCTGCTCGACCGTACTGACCGCACGATCAAAACAATGGCGAAACTCGAACGCTATCGGGCTCATTTTTATAACTGGTACGATACACAAACTCTGCAGCCGCTTCAACCACGATATGTTTCATCTGTTGACAGTGGAAATATGGCAGCTCACCTTCTGACACTGAGCGCCGGTCTGGCAGCTCTTCCAGATGATAAGATTCTGAACGACAGGGTCTGGGAGGGGTTCCGCGATACCGAGGTGGTTCTCTGTGACCTTCTGCAGGGAGATATCTCTGCAGAGATGACCGTTTTTCACAAGGACCTGGAACGCGCGATTAACCGCAGACCTTCTTCGCTTATCGAAGCCCATTCTTTTTTGGAAAAATTGGCGTCTTCTTCAGAAGCGGTGATGGAATCGCTGAAGGAAGACACTGACAGCCGTGCGAAGTGGTGGGCCCGGGCCCTTGTCCATCAGGTCCGCGATGCTGCCGGTTTGCTTGAGCGTTTTGTGCCATGGTTAGCCGAAAAGTCTTTTCCCGACGCGGAAACTGAATCCATGCTAACCGGAGACATTCCTGGCATTCGTGATTTCTATGTACTTGAAACGGAATTATTGCGGACTCTGACGAATAACCGACAGGGCGGTGCTCCAGGTAAACTGGAGCAGTTTGTCCGTTCCGGATGTATATATATTGAAGAACAGTTGGCTGTAATAGAACATCTTGTCTCCCTTGTGACCGATTTTGCGCACATGGACTTTTCGCTTCTCTACAATAAAGAGCGCCATTTGTTTTCTATCGGATATAATATCGACAACCGGCGGCGTGATACAGGGTATTATGATCTCCTCGCTTCGGAAGCGCGGCTTACCAGTTTTATTGCCATAGCGCAGGAGCAGATACCGCAGGAAAACTGGTTTGCACTGGGGCGTACGCTCGCTAATGTCGGGGGGAAATCCATTCTATTTTCATGGAGCGGGTCAATGTTCGAATACTTGATGCCGAACCTGGTCATGCCATCCTATGAAAACACGCTTCTCGATCAGACATGCAGACGCGTCGTAGAACGTCAAATTGAGTACGGCCAGCAGCGCAATGTTCCATGGGGTATTTCGGAGTCCGGATATAACTCTTTTGACGTTGCGCTGAATTATCAATACCGTGCGTTCGGAGTTCCGGGGCTGGGGCTTAAACGTGGTCTGGTCGACGACCTTGTTATCGCTCCCTATGCGACGGCGCTGGCCCTGATGATTATGCCTGAAAAGGCGTGTCTTAATCTTCAGCGCCTGTCAAGAGAAGGATTTGAAGGAGATTACGGTTTTTATGAAGCGATCGACTACACGGAATCGCGGCTTCCGACAGGACAGTCATGTGCGATAGTCAGCTCATTCATGGCTCACCATCAGGGCATGAGTCTGCTGTCGTTTGCCTCCCACCTTTTGGGACAACCGATGCAGAAAAGATTCGAGTCCATACCTCAAGTCAGGGCAACAGCATTGCTGCTGGAGGAACGAATACCAAGGGCTACCAGATTTTCCACGCTTGCAGCGGAAATCCCGGAGTTTCGTACAGGAAGCGAATCGACGAATTCGTATATGCGTGTATTCTCCAATCCTGACACGGCGACTCCCGAAGTCCATCTGCTTTCCAACGGCAGATATCATGTTATGGTTACAAATGCAGGTAGCGGATACAGCCGCTGGAAAGAGCTGGCCGTTACCCGCTGGATTGAAGACAGTGCGGTTGATAACAGGGGAACATTTCTCTATGTGCGTGATGTGCAGTCAGGAGAAGTGTGGTCAAATTCATATCAGCCGACCTGTAAACGGCCTGATTCCTATGAAGCGATATTTTCAGTGGGGCGTGCGGAGTTCCGCCGCCGCGATCATGACGTTGATATATATACCGAGATTACCGTATCACCCGAAGATGATATCGAACTACGCAGAATCCGTATTACAAATCGCTCGCACGCTCAGCGTATCCTGGAAGTCACCAGTTACGCTGAAGTTGTGCTGGCCCCTGCATCGGGCGATGCATCACACCCCGGGTTCAGCAATCTGTTTGTCCAGACAGAAATACTTGATGAGCAGCGGGCGATTCTCTGTACGCGCAGACCCCGCTCTGATACAGAACAGATCCTCTGGATGCTTCACCTTATGATACTACGGGACGCGGATGTCGTTCAGGTTTCTTACGAGACTGATCGTCTGCAGTTTATCGGCCGGGGAAATTCCATTGCAAAGCCGAAAGCTATGTATAGTGCAGGTCCGCTTTCCGGCAGCCATGGGTCCGTTCTGGACCCGGTCGTTGCAATCCGTCAAAAGATTATTATTGAAAGCGAGTCGACTGCGACAATCGATCTTATTACCGGGATCGGCGATGCCCGCACATCCGCTGTCCGTCTTGTGGAAAAATATCAGGATAAGCGGTTTGCCAACCGCGCATTCGAGCTGGCGCGTACGCACAGCCAGGTGATTCTCCAGCAGATTAACGGAACAGAGGCTGATGCTCAGCTTTACAGCAGAATCGCCGGTTTCATCCTTTATGCCCATTCCCGTCTGCGTGCTGCCGCGGGCGTTATCACGGCGAACCGGCGTGGACAGTCCGGGCTGTGGGGATATTCCATTTCAGGAGACCTGCCGATCGTGCTGCTGCAGATAAAAGATCCGGCAAATATTGATCTTGTCCGACAGCTTGTACAGGCACACAGCTACTGGCATCAGAAAGGTCTTATGGTAGACCTGGTAATCTGGAATGAAGAACGGGGCGGGTACAGACAGCTCCTGCATAACCAGATCGAAGGACTGATTGCCGCCGGCGTAAAAGAAAGTCTGCCCGGCCTGTCAGGAGGTATCTTTGTCCGTTCCTCCGACCAGATAGCCGACGAAGACCGTATACTTATTCAGGCGACCGCGCGGGTGATTATCAGTGATAGCCGGGGAACACTTGAAGAGCAGATAAGCGGAATGCTCGGGCGTAAAACGAATGTTCCGCTCCTGATTCCGGTACGGGCACCCAAAAACCGTGGCGCTGCAACGATTGTACCCAGGCGTGATCTTTTGTTTTTTAACGGGTCCGGAGGTTTTGCCCCCGACGGACGTGAGTACATAATTACGCTTGCTCTTGATCAGGTTACACCGGCACCATGGACGAACATACTGGCAAATCCTGGTTTCGGGACCGTCGTCTCTGAAGCAGGTATGGCCTATACCTGGAGTGAAAACGCCCATGAGTTCCGGATTTCTCCCTGGTACGATGATCCGGTATGTGACACAAGCGGCGAGGCTCTCTACGTCCG
>DCFS01000267.1:24973-30761 GCA_002319875.1 Treponema sp. UBA1798
GCTGTAGACGCTCCGGTTAAATTCAGTGTACTCAAGGTCCGCAACGAATCAGGCCGTACCAGGCGGCTTTCGGCTACATCATATGTGGAACTTGTCCTCGGAGAACTCCGGTCAAAGTCTGCCATGCACGTAATCACAGAGGTGGACGGCGAAACCGGCGCAATTTTCGCACGAAACCGGTACAACCGGGAATTTTCGGAAAGAATCGTTTTCCACAATGCCGTAGGAAAGGGCCGGACGGTAACGGGTGACAGGACCGAGTTTATCGGGCGCAACGGAACTCTGGAACATCCGGATGTTCTGCTGCGCAGACAGCTCTCCGGTATTACGGGCGCAGCCCTGGATCCCTGCGCTGCCATTCAGATTCCGTTCGAACTTGCCGACGGACAGAGCCGTGAGATTGTATTTACACTCGGTGCCGGATCCAGCCAGGAGGAAGCCGGCAGTCTGGTCAGGAGATTCAACGTCTCTGGTGCTGCGCATGAAGCACTTGAGAACGTATGGCGCTACTGGAGACAGACTGTCGATGCAGTACAGGTGGAAACCCCAGACAATTCTCTTAATGTTCTTGCAAATGGCTGGCTGATGTATCAGGTACTTTCCAGCCGTATGTGGGGACGGAGCGGCTACTATCAGTCCGGAGGTGCCTTCGGATTCCGCGATCAGCTTCAGGATGCCATGTCTCTTGTACATGCCGAACCGGGCCTGTTCCGCAAACAGCTGTTGCTCTGTGCCTCCCGCCAGTTCATGGAAGGCGACGTACAGCACTGGTGGCATCCGCCTGAAGGAAGAGGTTCCCGGACGCATTGCTCGGATGACTATCTCTGGCTGCCTCTTGCTGTATGCCGCTATGTCACATGTACCGGAGACAGAGGGGTGCTCGATGAAAAGATTCCATTCCTTCAGGGAAGAACAGTATCCCCTGATGAAGAATCCTGTTACGACCTTCCTGAACGGTCCGGCCAGGAAGCAAGTCTGTACGATCATTGCATTCTTGCCATCCAGAACGGGATGCGGCGTGGTGTACACGGGCTGCCGCTTATCGGGTCGGGCGACTGGAACGACGGCATGAACAGAGTCGGTGAGAAAGGGAAAGGAGAGAGCGTCTGGCTGGCATTTTTTCTGTATGATGTACTGATTAAGTTCAGCGGACTGGCTTTTCTTCGCGGCGATCAGGCTTTTTCTGAAAGATGCATAAATGAAGCGGAGAAACTTCGTAAAAAAATAGATACGGAAGGATGGGATGGAAAATGGTATCGGCGGGCATATTTCGACGACGGTTCTCCCCTGGGGTCCGCAGACAATTCGGAATGCCGGATTGATTCCATTGCACAAAGCTGGTCCGTACTTTCCGGCGCAGGGGATATGAAACGGTCGCGTATGGCTATGGATTCACTTGACGAACATCTGGTCCGCCGTGAAAAGGGACTGATCCAACTGCTGGATCCTCCCTTTGATAAAGCGAAGCCGAATCCCGGCTACATACGGGGCTATGTTCCCGGCGTACGGGAAAACGGAGGACAGTATACGCACGCTGCAATCTGGGCGGCTATGGCCTTTGCCCGTATGGGCGACGCTCCGCGTGCATGGGAACTGTTTACGATGATCAATCCGGTAAACCATTCAAACTCACCAGAAAAGGCCGGGGTCTACAAAGTAGAACCTTATGTAATGGCGGCGGATGTCTATTCGATTCCACCCCATACAGGACGGGGGGGATGGACATGGTATACAGGATCCGCCGGGTGGATGTACCGCCTGATTATGGAATCGTTGCTGGGACTCAGTCTTGAAACCGACCAGCTTCATCTGTCCCCATGTATACCTGCCGGGTGGAATGATTTTAAGGTCAACTACCGGTATCGGGAAACGATGTATCATATTATAGTCAAACGGCTATCTTCAGGTAATACAGAAACAACTGTCAATTTTGATGGAACTGAACTGTCTGGAATGACTGTCACGCTCACCGATGATCACGTTGAACATCAGATCGAAATGAAAATTCCGGTATCAAAACAGACGTGAGTTTGTTTTGAATTGCCTGCTGATTTCTGCGGAGAAGGTGTCGATTTTTACTGATAGTGCCGGTAAAATGTCACTCCGCGATTATATCGGGAAGAAGACGGGCAATTTCGGTTCTGACTACTTCGTAGCATTCGCATGCCCGCGCTTCGAGTCCGGGCCGGTCCAGTATGATGATCCTGCCCCGGCTGTAGGTTATTAATCCGGCGTTCTGTAGTTTTCCTGCAGCCTCGGTCACGCCTTCGCGGCGTACTCCGAGCATATTTGCAATGAGTTCCTGTGTCATGTTCAGCTGATTTGAAGGCAGCCGGTCAAGACTGAGCAATAACCAGCGGCACAGCTGCTGATCTATCGAATGATGCCGGTTGCAGACGGCAGTCTGTGCCATCTGGGCCAGAAGAGCCATGGTGTACCGGAGAAGAAGATGCTGAAACGGGCCGGCGCGACTGAATTCATGCTTCAAAAGCCGTCCGTTCAATCGGAATGCAGTCCCGGCACTTTGTACGACGGCTCTGTTCGGCATGGTTTCCCCACCCATGAAAAGTGCAATCCCGATGATTCCTTCATAACCGACAATGGCTATTTCAGCAGAAGAACCGTTTTCCATCACGGAAAGTAGTGAAACTATGGCTGTAGCGGGAAAGTATACGTCATGCAACTGGGTACCGGACTCGTAGATAACATCACCGAGTTTCAGCGTAACCTGTTCCAAATGAGGGAATATACGGATACGTTCTTCATCCGGCAGGACTGCAAGTAAATGATTTTGCCGCGGATCACTTAATTTCGGGGAAACAGGAAACATAGCGATGAATAACCTCTTACAGCCTGTTAATTTTCAGTGTATTCAGTATAAACCAGTTGTTAAAATAAATCGAGCATAAGATTTTTCATCTCTGCCTTGCTTAAATTTTCCGGCTGTGATACGCTTATAAAAATACATACATGGGGAGCTTGTTCTGTTTGCGGACTGGCTGAGAGGAAGTATAACTTCGACCCGTAAAACCTGATTTGGATAATGCCAACGTAGGGATTCAGATTTGAACAGTACCGGAACGCGGAGTCGGATAATAAACTTCTGTTTCGTTTTTCCGCCGGTAAGCCGGGCTGTTTTGTAAAAGGAATTCCTCCGGGGAATTCCTTTTTTGTTTTACCTCCATGCATTAAAAACTCATGGAGGTAACTATGATTTCTTATCGCACTCAACGGGACGCAGCGCTTGCCGGCATCATAACACCGCAGATGGAAACTGTTGCGCAAAAGGAAAAACAGTCCGCTGAATCCGTTCTCATGCGTATTGCAGCCGGTATCGTTGTCATACCGGCAAATGTACGGCATACGTCGCTCAGTGCAGAAGGCGTAGGACAGGGATTGCGTACTAAAATCAATGTGAATCTGGGAATATCCGGGGATGTCCATAACTATGACACTGAATTTAAGAAAGCGGAAATGGCGTTTAAATACCGGGCTGAAGCGATTATGGATCTTTCCAATTACGGCAAGACAAATATATTCCGGCAGCAGCTTATTGAGCGGTCTCCGGCCATGGTCGGTACAGTTCCGGTGTACGATGCGGTCGGATACCTTGAGAAAGATCTTCTTAAAATTACGCCTGAAGATTTTCTCCGTGTGGTGAAAAGTCATGCCGAGCAGGGGGTTGATTTTGTAACTATCCATGCCGGAATCAACAGAAAAGCGGTTTCTTCATTTAAGGAGCAGAAGCGTACGATGAATATCGTATCCCGCGGCGGTTCTCTGCTGTTTGCATGGATGGAAATGACAGGCCGTGAAAATCCGTTTTATGAGTACTACGACGATCTTCTGTCCATTCTGCATGAGTATGACGTAACTATTTCCCTTGGTGATGCGCTCCGTCCCGGATGCCTTTCCGATTCGACAGATGCGGGACAGATTACAGAACTGGTAGAGCTTGGAGCCTTGACAAAACGCGCCTGGGCAAAAGGTGTTCAGGTTATGATCGAAGGACCGGGACATATGGCCATGAACGAAATCGCTGCCAATGTCCTGCTTGAAAAACGTCTCTGCCATGGAGCTCCCTTTTATGTGCTCGGCCCGCTCGTTACGGACATTGCGCCGGGATACGACCATATTACTTCTGCAATCGGAGGTGCCATAGCGGCTGCTGCCGGAGCGGATTTTCTGTGTTATGTCACGCCTGCTGAACATTTGTGTCTTCCGGATGTTGCAGATGTAAAGGAAGGCATTATTGCCAGCCGTATAGCAGCTCACGCAGCCGATATAGCGAAGGGGCTGCCGGGAGCGGTGGATGAGGACAACGCAATGGCAGAAGCCCGTCATACAATGGACTGGGATAAAATGTTCCAGCATGCCATAGATCCTGAGAAAGCAAAGGCGTATTTTGAGCGTACACCGCCTGCAGACCGGCATACCTGTTCCATGTGCGGAAAGATGTGTGCGGTAAGAACTACGAACATGATACTTGACGGAAAAAAAGTGGAGTTTGTCGATGAATAAAACAGAGCTTGCAGAAATACTGAACCTGGTACGATCCGGAAAACCTCTTGTACACTGTATTACCAATTATGTTACCGTAAATGATGTGGCAAATATGGTTCTTGCATGTGGTGCCTCTCCTGTTATGGCAGACGATAGTGCAGAAGCTGCTGATATTACTGCGCTTTGTAATGCGACACTGATCAATATTGGAACGCTGAATGCGCGTACGGTTGAATCGATGGTCGCTGCCGGAGTGAGGGCTAACGGAGTTTCCCATCCTGTCGTTCTTGATCCTGTAGGAGCGGGGGCTTCAAAGTTTCGTACCGACACGACTTTCATGCTGCTTGACAAAATCCGGTTTTCCGTAATACGCGGCAACAGCTCTGAAATCAAAACGATTGCCCGGGGAACAGGAACGACCCAGGGGGTGGATGCTGATACGGCTGATTCTGTGACGGATGAAAATCTTTCACACTCTGTTGAGCTTGTCAAAAGACTTGCGGAAAAAACAGGTGCAGTTATTGCAATGACAGGTGCTATTGATATCATAGCCGATGCGCAGTCGGCATATATCTGCCGGAACGGCCATCCCATGCTTGGTTCCATAACTGGCAGCGGGTGCATGCTGAGTGCCGTTGCCGCTGCGTTCTGCGGGGCATCGTCCGATAAAATCCTTGAGGCTTCTGCCGTTGCAGTAAGTGCGATGGGGCTTTGCGGAGAAACAGCATACAGGGAAACCTGTGCAGGTGGAGAAGGTACCGGTTCGTTCAGAACACGGCTTCTTGATGCTATGAGCCTGCTTGTACCGGTACAATTTGAAAAGGGGTGCCGACTTGAAAAGGTATAGAGGTAATTTACAGAAAGCGCTGGCCTTGTATGGTGTTACGGACCGCATGTGGTTAAGCCGGCCGTTTCCGGCCGGTGATGAGCTGGGAGCAGGCCTGCTTGCCCGGGACGTAGAGGCCTGCATCCGGGGGGGAGCGACGATGATACAGCTGCGTGAAAAGAACGTGACAGCTGAACAGTTTCTCCGGATCGGCAGGGCAGTACAGTCTGTGTGTAAAAGGCATCATGTTCCGTTTATTGTTGATGACCGTATTGACGCTGCCTGCGAATTGCAGGCAGACGGGGTTCATGTCGGCCAGCATGATATGGATGCCACTCTTGTCCGTAAGCATATCGGGGCGGATATGTTTCTCGGCGTTTCAGTACAGACCGTGGAACAGGCTGTACATGCCCAGTCCTGCGGGGCCGATTATCTGGGAGCCGGTGCTGTATTCGCAAC
>DCFS01000287.1:0-25328 GCA_002319875.1 Treponema sp. UBA1798
ATAAACAGGGCGTGGGCGCTGCTTGAAGACTGAATACAGACAGCAGCGGAAAACAGTTATTCGTGCGGAGGGTTTATTACCCCGCCCCTTGGGGCGTATGAAGGGGTAGTAAATCCCGACTGCAATACCTATAGAGAACTCCATACTCCGCGCTTGCGTCGGGGGTGGTGATTTAAGGAGAGAAGAAATGAAAATTGTAATACTTGACGGTTATACGGAAAATCCTGGAGATTTGAGCTGGAAGGGAATAGAGGCTTTCGGCCCCTGTAAGATTTATGACCGGACGTCCGTTACTGACGAACAGGAAATAATCAGCCGTATCGGCGATGCGGAGGCTGTCTTTACGAATAAGACGCCCATAAGCAGGAATGTTATTGATGCATGCCCGGACATGAAATTTATCAGCATGCTTGCAACCGGTTATAACGTTGTAGATGTCGCATATGCAAAGGAAAAAGGAATTCCCGTTTCCAATATACCGACGTATGGAACGGATTCCGTTTCCCAGTTTGCCATCGCGCTGCTGCTTGAATTGTGCCATCATATCGGTGCGCACAGTGAATCGGTGCATAACGGGGACTGGGAGCATAACAAAGACTGGTGCTACTGGAACTTCCCTTTGATTGAACTTGCAGGAAAAACCATGGGAATCATCGGCTTCGGCAGGATCGGACACCGGACAGGTGAAATTGCTCAGGCTCTGAAAATGAATGTTGTCGTATACGACAATTTTAAGAACCCTGATTTTGAAAAGGAAGGGTTCAAATATGTCGGACTTGATACACTCTTTTCCGGAAGCGATGTCGTGGTTCTCCACTGTCCGCTGTTCCCTGCAACGCAGGGAATCATCAATAAGGCGAACATTGCAAAGATGAAAGACGGGGTACTTATCATCAATAACAGCCGCGGTCCGCTTATCGTCGAACAGGATTTGTGCGATGCGCTTAACAGCGGGAAAGTGGCAGGAGCTGCCGTTGATGTTGTTTCAACCGAACCTGTCCGAGGTGATAATCCCCTGTTGAAAGCGAAAAATATGATAATTACTCCTCATATCAGCTGGGCGGCCCGGGCAAGCAGACAGCGCATTATGGATATGTCCGTCGGGAACCTGAAAGCATATGCTGAAGGTAACCCGGTCAATGTAGTCAATAAATAGCTGCCTCAGTTATTGAAGAAAAGCAGAAGCAGTACCTGCCGTTCCGGTGAATGGTACTGTTTCCTGAAATACACAGCGGGTTAAGGATGGAATTATAAAATATGAAATTATCTGTTGCTGTTGCCGGCAGGGAAGCAATGCCGGATGCGTTTGTAGTATTCCGCGGATTACAGGAATCGGTAAAAAAAGCCGCTGATCTTGGATATGACGGCGTTGAACTTGCCTTGAAACGCCCTGACGAAATAACACGGGAAGAATTACGGAAACTCCTGAAAGATACTCATATGGAAGTTTCCGCCATATCGAGCGGACAGGTATGGGCAGCAAGACAGCTGTGTTTTACTGAAGAAAATGCGGAGAAAAGAAAAGAACTGAAGCAGACATTCTGCGGTTTTATTGATCTCGCCGCAGATTTCAGCCGCTTTGTAAATATAGGAAGAACAAGGGGCAGCATCGATGGCCGCGGCTGCGCACACTGCGAACAGCTGTTTCTTGATATGGCCGGTGAATTGAGTGATTATGCAGAACAAAGAGATGTTACGCTGATCCTTGAACCTGTTAACAGGTATGAAATCAATTTTGTGAATAATCTCGACGAAGGCTCTGTACTGGTTAAAAAAGTAAACCGGAAAAATTTTGCCATGATGGCGGATGTTTTTCACATGAATATCGAAGATGCCCGTATCGGGGAGTCCCTTGAAAGAAACGGACCGTATGTCAGATACGTCCATTTTGCAGATACCAACCGTCATGCTCCCGGGCAGGGACACATGAATTGGGATGAAATTTTTACGGCACTGAAAAAAAACGGATATAACGGATGGACGACGGTGGAAATACTTCCCTGGCCCGATCCTGAAACTGCTGCGGAACAGGCGGTGACCTTTATCAGAAACAGATATGGTTTATATTATCAGTGACGTGGAGGACGGGATTACATCAGCTGTATGCTGCTGTAATCCCGTCCCCAGCGATTCCGCGTAACTCGACATTCATTTGGCAAATACTGTATAATTGAAGAATGAAGGATTATGAAGTAATCGCTTTTGACATTGATGGAACACTCTATCCCGCATGGCGACTGAATATATATATACTCTTTTATTTTTTCGCACATCTGTCATTTTTCCTTCATTATAATAAAGTCCGTAAAATACTTCACCGGACGGCACCGCTGCCGGATCTGTTTGAATATCAGGCAAGGCTGCTTGCTATTGAAATGAAATGTTCTGTTGCTGAAGCAAAGGAACAGATACAGCATATTGTTTATGACGGTTTAAAGCCGTTTTTTGAACGGATAAAGCCCTATAGAGATGTTGAGGAAACGTTCCGTAAACTGCATGAAGCCGGTTATAAGGTTGCGATTCTTTCTGATTTTCCGCCAGAACAGAAAGGCGATCTATGGGGTGTGCTGCCGTATTGTTCAATGGTTCTTGGAACGGAACAGATCGGCGCACTGAAGCCTTCCAAATATCCGTTTATTATTCTTGCCATGGCTTTACATGTTGCTCCCGAGAAAATTCTCTATGTCGGTAACAGCATCAGATATGACGTTGAGGGAGCAGGAAATGCCGGCATGAAAACAGCCTATCTGTTACCTTTCTGGAGAAGAATACTGCATCTGCGTTTCCGTAAGGCAGACGTTTGTTTTGAAAGCTATCGTCAATTACAGGATATTGTGTTACAATAAAAAAAGATATGACACTGTTTTTATACAGCGTTTCTGCGTGGTTTCAGGGTGGAAAGAAGTGGATATTTTTACATTCCTTGTCTCGGCAGCTGTATCTGCCGGCATCGTTCTTTTATTCAGACAGTTAGACAAAGATAATAATTCGCTGGGGAAAGTCAGACAGTATGCTGATAAACGGCGGGATGAATTTGATGCTTATTTTAAGGAGCAGAGCAAGCAGCTCTCTGTAGCCAAAGCCGATCTCGATACCGGACAGACGCAGGCAGTGGCTGCGGTAAACCGGCTGGAAAAACAGCTTGCTGAATTTAAGCAGATGATCGGCAGTCTTGAAAAGGACAGCAATTCTGTAAAAAATATAGAGGAAAAAATACATATATATGATACCTCTATTTCGACATTGATGGAAATGACTTCCAGAGTTGAGGAAAACCTTGAAAAGATAAAAAAAGAGGCCGGTATTATTGATCAGCTTAATCAGCGTATTGAATCCCAGAAAAAAGCGGTGGATATCATTGAAAAGAAGCTGCCGGAAGTCAGTGCCGGGTTTATGCTGCGGAATACGGAAGAGTTAAAATCGGTAGGTGCAGACCTGCTGAAGCAATATGAAGATCGTGCGCAGCAGCTGGATAAAACAACACAGACGGCAATCCGTCAGAATGAAGAAGTGCTTGCAAAAATAAACAAATCCATATCCGATGCATATGACAATGCGGCACGAAAAGCGGATCAGCTTGAAGACGATGCTTTTACTCATCTGGATGAGAAAGCAAAGCAGCGTTGTGATTCATATATGCATACTACGGAAGAACAGCTGGATTCCCTGCAGAATGAATTGAAGTCGCGTATCGAAAACTGTGATGCTGAATTATCGGAACTGATATCAAAAACAGGGCAGACAGCTGATGCGGTGGAAAAGGAATCTGCACAAAACAGCGACGCTATAGAAACTCTGCATGCAGCCCTTGAGCAGCAGATAATTGAACTTCAGGACAGATACAGTAAACTTTTTGAAACGGCTGTAAACGATGCTGATGCTAAAGAATCGGCTGCATACGAAAAATATAATGCAATAGCCCAGCAGCATGTGGAATCATATAAAGCGGCTGTAGAAGAAAAATTGAGAAATATGCAGGACTCCGTCAAACAGACAATAACAGGTTTGCAGGAGCAGACTGCCGCTGCAGAAAAAAATGCAACCGATACGATTACACGTTTAAACGAAATGTGCACCGCAGCTCTGCAGAAATCGGATGCAGCTTCCAGTGAATTTTCGGAAAAGACAGCTGCTGTCACTGACCGTATTGACGCTTTCTGTAAAGAAACGCAGCAGAAAATTGCGGCTGTTGAGCAGTCGATCGCTGATTTTTCAGAAAAGATTGCAGGCGTTTTTGACAACCGTCAGACTGATATGCTTGCGGATCTTGATGTACAGCTGGCAGCCTATAAAAAGGATATTGAATACCGGCTGTCACAACTGGCAACTGCCGGCAGTGATGCGGAATCTCTTGAAAAGGCGCTTGTCCAGGCGATGGAACAATCCAAGAAGCAGGTTCTTGCGGATTTTCAGCAGTTCAGCGATTCCCAGCAGAAGAGCCAGCATGACTTTCAGGAATCTGCCATGAAGAATTCTGCGGATATTGCAGAGCAGCTGGCGCAGCTGGAAAAGAATATGGAAGAACTCAAAACAGCTGCAGTCGGCGGCATAACTGAAAAGCTGAAAGATTTTGAAGAACATTTCGATGCCGATATTAAACTGCGCGGAGACAGGATTTCTGATGATCTGAATACGTGGAAGCAGGCATTTGATAACAAACTGAACGGATTTACCGGTGACTATGAAACGGAGCGCAGGAGCCTGGAAGTTCAATATACAGAGGCTATGAAGCAGAAAGTTGCGGCACTCCAGAAAAAGGGCAGTGAACAGATGGCTGCTTTTGAGAGCGAACTCCAGACGACCCGGGCTGGTATCCAGACACAGGTGGAAAGTATAAAGAACGATCTTCAGACTTTTATTACGCAGTATCATGAAGATTTGCAGAAAACTACAGATGAGTCAGGTAAATTCCTGAAAGATGCCTCCGCTGCTTATTCCGCTAAAATAACCGATCAGCTTGAAAAGTTGGAAAATGAACTTCTCGACGGATTGAAACTTTTCGAGGATGGTGTGACTACGCGGCAGCAGACCAGTACATCGACTATTGATGCGGCTCTGTCGGAATTTAATACCTGGAAGCAGCATTTAAAGCAGCAGTTTGATGAATCCCGTGCCCTTTTTGACGGGCAGCTGGAAGATATGAAGCAGTCTGTCGTTAAAAAGATGGAAGAGGCGAAGACTGCCCTTGGGCAGAATATTTCGAATTATACTGCTGAAGCACAAAAACAGATGGAAGAAATTTCGTCAGAGATAGAGGAACTGAAGGGAAAATCGGATCAGTCCATAGGGGAATATCAGTCCCGTTCCCAGCAGATTCTTGCAGAGTTGCAGAAAATGTATGAGGATATGCTGCAAACGACCCAGGAACGTGTCCGTACCCAGAATGCCGATACGGAGCAGCATCTCCATGAACTTAAAACAGAACTGCAGACAGTTTCTGATGATAACCGTACGCGTCAGGCGAACATGGTCATGAAAATGCAAAACGATGCAAATGATATTCAGAGCCGGATGAGTGAACTGGGCAAGGAACTGAAGGCGGTGAGTTCTCAGATGCAGTTATATGATAAGGCTGAGCAGATGAAAAAACAGCTGGATGACAAGATCGCATCAATACAGGAAGATTTTGAAAAGCTCGAAAATTACCGCTCAGCAACTGAAAAAATGTCTTCAGAGTTCGTCCTGTTGCAGAAAATTGATTCCGAAGTCAGTGAGAAGCTTGCAAAATTCCAGATGGGTAAAAAACAGATTGACAGTATGGAACTTGATTTTGACCATCTTGTGACACTTTCGGGCGGAATGGATGAAAAAATAAAACAGCTGCAGACGACGAGTGATGATCTTCAGGAGCTGCAGGTTACCGTACGTAAATTCCAGGATACCCTTGGAGGAATTTCCGCCCATTACGACCGGCTGGAAAAGAAAAATGAAGTCATAGACCGTGTCGCTGCAGATGTTGATAAGTCATTTGAAAATCTCCGCACGCTAGAAGACCGGCTTCAGAACTGTGCGCGTCAGGCAGATTCGTTACCGGTCCAGCTTTCCGATATACAGAAAAACGTTGATATGCTTATGTCCAACAGCAACAGAATCAATGATGCCGTCGCAAAAATGGAATCGCTCCAGAATATTCTCACAGAAACAGATAACCGTATCGATGCGATTAAATCAGAACGGGACGGAATAGGACGGAGTGAAACGCGTCTTTCAAAGCTGTCAAAGGATATTGACGACAAATTTAATCTGCTGGCCCAGATTACAAAAAAAGATATTGAGAAAAATCCCGGAAAACCTGCACAGGGTATAAGTCCGCAGGACAGGGAAGATATCAAGCGTTTAAAACGCCAGGGATGGACTGTTGCGGCAATAGCAAAAGCAATGAAACGTACTGAGACAGAGATAGAACTTATGCTGGAGCTTCCGGACAATTAAAAGGTAAAAAATATCAGAGATGCAGGTCCTTCTGTTTTTTTTCAAGGAGACAGACGGCCCATGCTTCTACAGCTTCTCCCCGGCCTATTTTCCCCATCTTTTCACCGGTCTTTGCTTTTACAAAAATGCGCTCGGAATCCGTTTCAAGTATATCGGCAATGGATTTCCTGACCTGTTCCCGGTAGGGCAGAAACTTCGGCTCCTCGAGAGCGATAACACAGTCCAGGTTTCCAAGTACCCATCCTTCTGCTGTTATTTTCTTCCATACAATCTCAAGCAAAGCAGAAGAATCCGCATCTTTCCATTTCTGATCGGACGGAGGAAAAAAACTGCCTATGTCTCCCAGTCCTGAAGCTCCAAGCACTGCATCGGTAATCGCATGGAGCAGGACATCCCCATCGGAATGGCCTGATTCGCCTTTTTCAAATGGGATGCAGATTCCGCCGAGCAGAAGCCTTCGCCCCGCTACAAGCGGATGTAAATCATAACCGAGACCTGTGTGTATCATTGTCCGGGCTCCTGACATACTATCGGGAATGTCTTCCGGATAGGTGATTTTCCTGTTTGCACTGTCTCCGGGTACGGTGTGGACCCGGCCGGCATATTTTTCCCAGATTTCCGTATCATCAGTATAGCTGCAACCGTCTTGTCCGGCTTTCCTGTGCGCCTGCAACAGGGAATAAAATCGGAACCCCTGGGGGGTCTGTACGGAAACCAGAGATTTCCGTTCCAGATGCCTTATAATCATTCCGTCCGTGTCAATTTCTTTCTGCGTATCTACCGGCTGAAGCGCCGGAACCGCCGCCCCTTTTAAAAAAGATGTTTCTGCCACAGCCTCAATAACGGAGGAGGTGACAAACGGGCGTGCCCCGTCATGGATAAGAACGATAGAGTTGTTATTTTCAGGCAGTATACGGGAATTGTTAACAGCTTCCAGTGCATTCAAAACGGAATTCTGCCGGGTATTTCCTCCCGGAATAAACAGTAACTTTGTTTCTCCCAGTATTTCTGCCATGGCAGGATCGGAAAACAAAGCCTTCTTTGCATCAGTTTCACCGTTTACGGGCACAGCGATAACAACAAGCAGAAAATGCATTGTCTGAAAAAAAATACGGGCAGCCTCTGAAAGTACGGTTCCATTATCTAAAGGCAGATATTCTTTTTTTATTTTTCCGCCCATGCGGGTCGATGAACCTGCTGCAACAATAATCAGAGCTGCATTCAGACCGGAAAGAATATCAGTCTTCTTCTCCGAATGAATCACCTTCATCAGTATCTTCTTCTTCCTCTTCATCAGTACTGGAACTGCTTTTATCATCGGATTCGTCGTCTGCATCGTCTTTATCATCAGAATCGTCATTGTCGTCGTCATCTGAAGAGCGGTCGTTTCCTGACGTTATTTCCTCATCTTCTTCTTCATCGTCGCTGAATTCGTCTTCTTCCTCTTCAAGGATACGCTTTACTTCACGTACCGTTCCGGGCGGTTCCAGTTTTGCATGAAGCAGGGTTTCTACTTCTTTCGGTGATTTTCCCATTGAAAATGATATTTCGTCTTCCAGGAGTTTTTTAGCATTATCGTATAGTTTGCGTTCAAGAATCGGCAATTCTTTGACCTTGCTCCGGTGATAAAGACACCGTACGATAGTTGCTATATCTGAAATACTTCCTTTTTTCAGCAGCTCAAGGTTCATCTGATAGCGTAATTTCCAGTCCGAAGTAACCGGCTCAAAATTTTCTCCGAGCAGATCTACCGCTTTCTGGGCTTCATCCGCCGATACGATCGACCTGATGCCCATTTCATCTGCACGGTCAACCGGTATCATAACAATCATATCAGAGACGTCCAGATAAATCTTATAATACAGAATGTTTTTTTCATTGAATTTTTTTTCAAAGATGTCGGTTATTTTACCGACGCCCTGACTTGGATAAACCACTTTCTGGTTTATTTTGAACTTGGTGTCCGGAATGCTCATATAAGATACTATAACACAAAAATGTAAAATAATCAAACAGATGAGCCTTACTGCTTTTAAGGGAAAATAGTAATATTTGTCATATTCTGCGAAATATTCAATACTTTGCTTGCAAAGTTTTATTATTTTCAGTATAGTATAACAAGCATACAAAGTATGCTTATAAGCGTGAAATGTCTGCCAGGACACGGTATTTAGCTGTAATACAGCTGTATGACTTCCTTTAATTCTTTTACTGAATAATCTGCGGTTATGGATTTCTGGTTTTCTGAGGTGCTCCGGTGGATTGTCACACATTAAGTGCAATAACAGCGATAGCTGTTGCACAGGGACACATATGGAAACAGATGAAATCTCTTTTGAAGACCTGGGTCTTGATGAAACGACTCTGGCCGCTGTAACCCGTAAAGGGTTTGAATCACCGTCACCTATACAGGTATTGGCAATCCCGAGATTGCTGAATGGCGATGCCAATGTTATTGCCAAAGCGCGGACAGGTACAGGAAAAACTGCTGCATTCGGACTCCCGCTTGTTCAGACACTGAGAACTGAAAGTGATCATGTCCGGGCTATTATACTTGAACCTACCCGCGAACTTGCCGTTCAGACATGTAATGAAATGCAGTCTTTTACGACCGGGCGGTTTCCCCGTACTGTCGTCGTATACGGCGGCGCTTCCATGGGTGAACAGATACGCGATTTGCGGCGTGGTACGGAAATCGTTGTCGGTACTCCCGGACGGATACAGGATCATATAAAGCGCGGTACGCTCAATATAGAAAAGATCGATTACTTTATCCTCGACGAAGGGGATGAAATGCTCGATATGGGATTTATTGACGACATAGAAGCAATTTTCGCCAAAGCTAATCCTGCAAGCAGAATTCTCCTGTTCAGTGCAACGATGCCGGAACCTATTCTCAGAATTGCCCGGAAATTTATGAGCGATTATGAAATTGTCGAAGAGGAAGAGGCAACCGAAGAGCCGCTGCTGATTGAACAGAAATACTGGTTCGTCCGCGAAAATGAAAAAATAGAAGCGCTTGTACGCCTTATCGATATTTCTCCTGATTTTTACGGTCTTGTATTTACCCAGACGAAGTCCGATGCGGATCTTGTCAGCCGCCAGCTTGATGAGCGCGGTTATGAAGTTGCTGCTCTTCATGGAGATATTCCTCAGAGTCAGCGGGAAAAAATTCTTGCACGTTTCCGCAGCAGGAAAACCAGAATACTGGTTGCCACTGATGTTGCAGCCCGTGGTATTGATATTACCGGATTGAGTCACGTAGTAAATTATTCACTTCCTTTTGACGGTTCTACCTATGTGCATCGTATCGGACGTACCGGACGCGCAGGCGCTGCAGGCTGTTCTGTTACGTTCGTGCGTCCGGAGGAGCGCCGTAAACTGGCTTATTTGCAGTCAGCAGTACGGAAAGCAAGTAAAGGTGAAATGACCGCCGGGGAAATTCCTTCAGTAGATGCTGTTCTTGAAGTAAAGCGCAACCGCATGTTTAATGATGTGAAAAAATCTATTTGTGTGCCGGTTAAGACGGAATCTGAAAGCGATGAAGTGATTCCCCTTGAAGCAGATAGTGAAGTTTCCGTTCCTCAGGTAATTTCTGCAGACCCGGTGTTTGAAAAAATGGCATCGGATTTATGTATGAACCAGAGCCCTGAAAAAGTGCTTGCCGCTGTTCTCTCCGTAACCTACGGAAAAAAACTGGACAGAGCCCGTTACGGATCTGTCGCTTCTGCGGGTATGTCTATGCCCGGTCAGGATACAGGAAATCAGATGAGGCTTTTCGTCCAGCTTGGCCGGAGGGACGGATACAATGCACGCGAGCTGGCTGATTATTTCAGCGGGCTGCTTCATATTCCGGGACGAATGGTTGATCGTATCGATATCTCGGCAAATTTTTCTCTTGTAAGTCTTCCTGTTTCTGCCGGAAACAAAGCTCTGGATATGTTAAAACATGACAAGACACTGCCGCATATGCATATCGACAGCCGGGCAGGGGAAGGTTCCGGCAGCGACCGGCGGCATGAGGGCAGGAACAGATCTGACAGCGAATATCGTTCGCGTCCTGCAAGATCATTCGGCGGACGGTCGGGGGGGCATTCCCGTATAAATGTTCATGTACCCACAGAGCGCAGAGGTAACGCCGCCCTGTACAAACGGCGTGCTTCCGGCGCAGAGACCTTCTAGGCAAATACTGACCGGTATCCGGCGCTGATTTCAGTAGGCTCCGGTCTGGCCGGTCTTATGGGCATATTCAAGAAGCCAGTGCTGCACCGGTACAACCCAGTCTGTCTCATGGCAGCCTTCAAGCAGAAGCCGTTCGTACATATACTGGATATAGTCTATGATCTCGGAACGGTCTTCTGCTTTTATGTCATCACTATGGGAAAACAGTTCGTTAATAAAGGCGACCGCATCGTCTGTTGAAAAAAGTTTTTCCGTTATGCGGGTCATCATATACAGAGCTGCCGGGATGCAATTCACGCTGTGCTGTTTGATGTACAATACGGATTCTGCGATCCCGACCGCTTCCGTATACAGTTCCCGGTTCCACCTGTTTTTTTCTTCCTGAGTAAAATGTTCTGAATCAAACAACTGCCGGTAGAAAGTGTAGCAGAGCACTACGATGGCAATATGAAGACTGGGAACACAGAGAAAATGCGGGTCGAGTTTGTGAATATTCTTAAATTGAGGCATGCCTTCGTATTCAGGCCTGCTGGTCGTTGAAAGCCTGAACTTGTATACCCGTGCGGCCTCATAGTAAGCTTTTCTTATCAGATGAAGAAAATCAATACAATACGGAAGGGACCGTCTGATTCCGAACCGGTGCATGAGCATGGTGAGGGGGCGTAACCAGAAATTGACAAAGTCGAGATAGATGGTGACTTTTGACGGTACGAACGGAATCTTGTCATCGAGCGGTGTCTGTACGTTTATAACGGGAATATGTTTCCATCCCCATTTTTCTAAGAACTGGACACCGAAAAAATCAGACGCTACTGTCGAAAGAAAGGAATAGACTGCCGGCATGGAAGAAAAGTGCCAGGGGAGAACAAAATAGGGTAAAACCGGGCTGAACGATAAAATCGATTTACCTGCTACTTTTGCGATTCTGCTCTTTTCATTGTTTGTAGTCCCGTAATAAAATATTTTTCCTGCTGTTTGTTTCAAAATGATGATCCTTTTTTTTATGCACAGGCCGTTACGATGCTGCTTATATTTTGCATAATTGTATAGGCAATGCTGCTTTTATTCATTGTATAGATATGTATGCCCCGTATACCGTTTGATATGAGGTCTATGATCTGATCCGTCGCGTATGCAATGCCGGCCTGACGCAGTGCATCAGGCTGATCCCTGAACCGGTCGCAGATCGACAATAATTTCCGGGGGATAAAGGCGTTTGAAAGCTCTATCATACGCCGTATTTGAGCCGGATGGGTTATGGGCATAATTCCTGCAAGAACAGGAACATGGATTCCTGCCGACTGCAGTCTGTAGAGAAAACTGTAGAGCATGTCATTATCGAAAAACATCTGCGTTGTGAGAAAATCAATACCTGCATCGACTTTGTATTTCAGATTTTCAATATCCTGTTCCCTGTTAGGAGATTCAGGATGCCCTTCCGGATAACAGGCCCCTCCGGTACAGAAGCCTCTCTGTTTGAGCAGTTTTACCAGGTCGGAAGCATGTGTAAAACCGGGTATCGTGGATCCCTTGTCATTTTCAGGCAGGTCACCGCGGAGCGCAAGTACATTCTGGATGTTGTGTGTTTTCATTGTATCGATAATATCGCAGAGGGCCGTTTCCGAGTTTCCGATACAAGTCAGATGTGCCAGTGCGGGAACCGAGAGAGACTGGATATGGTTTGCAATTTCTACCGTATTGGAACGGGTCGTACCGCCGGCGCCATAGGTAATGCTTATAAAATCAGGCTGTAACGCGACAAGTTCGCCGGCTGTATTGAAAATAGAGGAAATGTCATCCTGTTTTTTGGGCGGAAATACCTCAAACGATACAGTCAGTTTTTTTTCTGCAAGGATCTGCCGGATAGTCATATTATATATAATATAATGAATAGAAGGATTTTTCAATATGAAAAAAATTACAGGTATTCCGATCTGGCATGGATTTCATCCAGTTTCCGGAGAATGGTTTCATCCAGTTTTACTGTCAGATTTTTTTCATGAGTTGGCAATACCAGTCCTTTTGGACCGTCTTTTGCACGCCGCAGGTATTTTACATGTGTATAATAAAGATCCGCCTTTCCTGATTTCCTTGCTTTTGAATAGTATACGGCAAGATTACCTGCATACAGCAGAATGTCTAACGGTATGGTCTTGCCGGGGCGGTTTTTGATGAATATAAATCCTCCTGAAAAGTCCCGCGCATGCATCCAGAGATCAGGCCCTTTTACGTAATGGCGAAGCAGGTCGTCATTTTCGTCTGCGTCCCGTCCGACAAGGATATACCATCCGTCGATCGTATAATCAAGTCCCGGGTGTTTTTTCTTTTCCTGCTGTTTCGGTTTTGAATCATGCCGCAGTAACTGTTCAATACGTACCGGATTCTGCTCGTTTTGAAGAGTCTGATATGTCTGTTCAAGTAATTCCAGATTTTTTCTTGCCAGCTCTATCTCGTGATCCAGTTCGGTTATACCTGATGTTTCCTTTTTATAGTTGTCATAGTAGACGACAGCATTTTCCTGAACAGATTTTGCAGGGTCTATCTGTATGCATACAGGTTTCCCTGTTTCATAATCAGTACATTCAAGAAATTTTGTTTTACCGTCGAGCTGATATCCGAATGCAAGAATAAGATCACCCTGATGTTTAAGCAGCCCCGCGTTTTTAAATGACTCTCGTTTTGCTTCAAGCCGTTCAAGCGCGTTCTGCTGCCTGCTATGCCGCGCATTGTACCATTTTGCAGCCTGTTCAAGCAGCGATTCTCTGGAGAGAGAACTGCTGTACTCGCTGTACCAGATATCAACTTTTTCGTTGAATGTAAGAGGTCCTGATCCGGGATTTTTTTCCTGATAGCTGGCATCTATTTCATTGAATGTCCGTACCGGCCATTCTTTCTGCTGCCGCAGGGAATCACGTTCCGGTAATGTAAACATGCTGCCGGCAGATTCGCCTTTCGCCGGCCGGCGGTACATGGCATCAAGAATTATTCCGGCATCATCGCACAGTATGATATTTCCTGCATTGCTCCACAGCCTGATATACATAACGGATATCCGGGAATCGTGTCCGAGTTCCATTTTGATGATACGCTCTTTCTCTATCTGCGCACAGGAAAGTATTTTCGCGCCCCTGATCCGGGATTTAAGGAATTCCATAAAGCGCAGTGGTTTTTCATTTCTTGGTATTTTATGTCTCGTTTCATTAATTCTGCATGAATCAGGTTTCGTACAGATAAGTACGGTTTTGGGTGTACCGTTTTTGTATGTATACAGTGCAAGCGTATCGTACCCGGGCTGGACTATATCCTGTATAAAAGAACCGGACAGATCAAGCTCTCCGAGAATTACGTCGATCTCATTACAGTTAAGGGACATGAAAACAGTATAACGATTTGGCGGCCGGTGATAAAGCGTACCGTTGACAAAAGTTTTTTATCATGCGAATATGCCTTATGCAGTTTGCATTTGCAGTCCTAGTTACCGTAGTTCTCGTAGTTACCGTCAGATCTGTTGCCGGAGAGCGTGCGGTTGTGGATTGCAGATTCCACAGGGTATGAAAATACCTTAGATATAAGCCCTCCGGTAAAACGGAGGGCTTTTTTTATGCCCGATGGATTATACGAACAGGAAAGGCGGTTAACCACATGAGGATGACAGGTTCGCAGATCATTGTAAAACTTCTTGAAATGCAGGGAATTACGCATGTTGCCGGTATCCCCGGCGGTTCCATTCTGCCGCTCTATGATGAACTGTCCAGGAGTTCTGTCCGGCATATTCTTGTCCGGCAGGAACAGGCTGCCGGATTTATTGCGCAGGGAATGGCACGTTCCACCGGAAAACCGGCCGTATGTCTTGCAACCAGCGGCCCGGGTGCAATGAATCTCCTTACGGCAATAGCTGATGCCAGGTGTGATTCAATCCCCGTAATTGCAATTACCGGGCAGGTCAACACTGCCCTTATAGGAACGGATGCCTTTCAGGAGGCTGATACATTCGGGCTGTCGTTTCCCATAACGAAACACAGTATCATGGTAAAATCACCGCAAGAACTGCTTCACGCGATTCCGGAAGCTTTTGCGATTGCTGTGTCGGGACGGCCAGGGCCTGTGCTTGTCGATGTTCCCCGCGATGTACAGACAGCATCATGCGATTTTGACAGCTTTCCTGTTCCGGAAACAATACCTGTGCAGCAAGTCCGTTTCCGGACGAAACGCGGTGACTTTCCGGCTCTGCTTGAGCGGTTTACGACGGCATTGCTTTCTGCAAGACGGCCGGTACTTTATACGGGCGGAGGCTGCAATTCTCCTGCCGCTTCGGCGGAGTTACAGAAATTCCTTTCTGTATACCGCATACCGGTTGTTTCCTCTCTTATGGGAATAGGTTCTGTTCCCTGTTCTTATAGCGGTTATGCGGGAATGGTGGGGATGCATGGTTCCTGGGCTGCTAACAAAACAATGTATGACGCTGATCTGGTGCTTGCATCCGGTGCGCGCTTCGATGACCGTGCGATAGGTCTGACGGAACAGTTCTGTCCCGGAGCAAAGATTCTGCAGATCGATATCGATGCTGCGGAAGTAAATAAAATTTATAGCGCTGATCTTGCATTTATTGCTGACGTGGAATCTGTTTTTCCCCTTCTTACGCAGAAACTGGCTGAGACTGAAGCAGGCGGAAAAACAGACAGGGAATCCCGGTCAGCCAGAGAAAAATGGTTCAGGGAAACAGCCGGATTACGGCGGAAAGATTTTTCAGTTATGTCAGGAGCCCCCGCGGCAAGTGAATTTATTAATCCCCGTACCTTTATCAGCAGCATTCCGGAGTGTGCACAGAAAGCAGGCCTTCTTCCTGATGATATTATCATAACTACAGACGTAGGGCAGCATCAGATGTGGACTGCGCAATACTATCCTTTCGAAAAACCGCGGACATTTCTTACTTCAGGCTCTCTCGGTACGATGGGATTCGGTCTGCCTGCAGCTATCGGTGCATCGCTGGCCAATCCCGGCAAACGTATCATATGTATTTCAGGGGACGGTTCGATTATGATGAATATTCAGGAGCTTGCAACGCTTGCGGAATTGAATCTTCCTGTAACCATAATCCTGATGCAGAACGGTACACTTGGTATGGTAAGGCAGCAGCAGAAGTATCTGTTCGGCAGAAATTACAGTGCAAGCGAATTCATCAGGATTCCTGATTTTGCAGCTGTAGCCCGCGGTTTCGGCATACAGGCGGTTGACGCCGGACAAGACGGAAAATGGTATGAAAAAGCTTTTGCTTCAGGAGACAATAATGTTCACTTTGTCGTTTTGCGGATTGATCCCGAGGAGGACGTACTGCCATATGTGAAGGCAGGATGTGCCAATATAGATGCAATCAGATAGCGGGGTGTCTCCGGAGAACCGGTACGGGAACGCTGATTACGTCATCACCGTTCCATAACGGTTCTTCGGGGCAGTCATTACCTTCTATTCATGCAGAGGTTTTAATACCCCGCCCCTTGGGGCTTAGGAAGGGTATTGAATCCCGGCTGCAATACTTTTAGAGAACTACATATCCCGTAGTTTGCACCGGGTTGTTTATTTTTCAGAGAATTTCTTTTTAAATATTTCAAGCAGCTGTGCTGTGACGATAGCGCCGTCGACATCGGTCAGTTTGTTTCTTTCGCGGTAGAAACCTATCAGCGGTTCCGTCTGTTCACGGTATACATCCATCCTGTGGGTAATGGACGCGGGTTTATCATCGTCTCGCTGGTACAGTTCACCACCGCAGATATCGCAGATTCCTTCTTTTTTGGGAGGTACGGTCAGTATATTGAAGTTTGCGCCGCATTTTCTGCAGACACGCCGTGTACTCAGGCGTTTTATAACGATTTCATCTTTTATTACAAAGTTTACAACTGTTACGTCCGGACAGAATTTTTCAAGAGCTTCTGCCTGCGGTATTGTACGAGGAAATCCGTCCAGAATAAAACCTTTTTTGCAGTCATCCTGTTCAAGACGTTCTTTGACGAGTGCACAGGTTATATCATCACTGACGAGTCCGCCTGCATCGATAATGCCTTTTACCTTTACACCCAGCGGTGTCTTAGCCTTGATTGCTGCCCGGAAAATATCTCCCGTTGAAATATGCGGAATTGTATAATCTTCAGCAACTTTTACAGCGAGAGAACCTTTGCCGGCTCCCGGGGGACCCAAAAAAATGAAATTCATGATAACTCCAATAAAAATAAAAGTAATTTCAGTAAAATACTCAGGCATATTTTACACAGTTTGCACTTTGACCGCAATAGAGGTGTAGGATATA
The DNA here is from genome assembly GCA_002319875.1 of Treponema sp. UBA1798. GTDB lineage: Bacteria > Spirochaetota > Spirochaetia > Treponematales > Treponemataceae > Treponema_D. Next base: position 16,919 of record DCFS01000287.1, read on the forward strand.
ATCGGAATATGGAAAACAGAAGCCGCTATCCGGATTCTTCATTTTTCTTCAAACTGTTGTGGGCATTTTTTCTTACGGGAATGCTGCCGCTCTGTATTATCTCTTTTACGACGTTGCTTTACAGCCGCCATTTTGTAGATACGGCATATCGTGAAGGACTGCAGGAGACAGTTAACTCTGCGGCCGGACTGACTGAATATCTGATTTCGGAGGCTGAAAAAAAGAGCATGGCTCTTCTGCATAATGAGTATGTAGTCAGATATTTTACGGATGACAATTCGCGGAACTTCGTAAGTACCAGAATAACACAGGAATTAAGCAGGATAGCTGAAAGCGGATATTATGAAACGTATGTCATTCCGCTGGATCGTTCCGTGCTGCCTTTGGGACGTTTTAAGGTGCCGTCCGCGTATACGATTTCACGGACCGTCCGCTGGGGTATACTTGCCAGCCTGTCGGAAAATGACGGGACGTTATTTTCCGTATTCGCGCAACCTCATTTTGACAGGATTGATCCGATTCCCTTTGCTGTCGGGATACCGGTTATGGTGAACAATTCCGTTGCCGGTTATATCATAACCGATATAAAACGGGAAGCTTTTTCCGATTTTTTCGGAGTAAATGTCAGCAGACTGGGAGCCATTAAAGATCTTTTTATAACTGACAAAACCGGATGCGTTATGTTCAGTCTGCTTGGAACAGACCGTGAAGGACGTTTTTTTGATCAGCTTGTGCTGGATATATCGGATTGTATTTCCGTAGCAAGAACAGTTACCTGCGGTATAGCTGTCACCGGATTTTATCCGAGATCAGCTATGGCCGGTTTTGCGGCCAGAATCAATTCGCTGACCATGATGCTGGCTGTAATCTGTTTTGTCTGTGCGCTCATTTTCAGTTTTTTCATATCCCGTTCCATTTCGAAACCTGTCAGTCGTCTGGCGCATACGATGCGGCAGGTCGAAAACGGAGATCTTTCCGTACAGTGTCCGGTTCCTCAGGTTCTTCCATTTTTCAATGATAAAAATGATGACATACGTTTCCTGATAGAGCGGTTTAATTACATGGTACAGCGTATCAACATACTGATGCATGAAGCTGTGCTTAAACAGAAGTATCTGCGTATTGCAGAAGTAAGGTCGCTTCAGTCTCAGATGAATCCTCATTTTTTATACAATACGCTGAGCTCTATCCGTTCCATCGCAAAACTTCAGGGAGCGGATGATGCGGCCGATATGGTTACGATCCTTGCACGCATTCTCAGGGAACGGATTTCCGTAAATGAAGATATGAGTACGATCAGGGAATCTGTGCTGCTTGCAAGAGATTATTTTCTTATAGAATCGTACCGCTGGCCCGGCCGTTTTACCTATAAGGAATCGATCGATGATTCGGTAGCAGAAGTCTCTGTCCCGAAGCTGATGATACAGCCGGTTGTAGAAAATGCCCTTGTTCACGGGCTTGAAAAAAAACAGGGGCCGGGCGTACTTGAAATTCAGGCATGCCGGAATGAAAACATGGTTGTTATCCGGATAATGGATAACGGCTGCGGTATCAGCGGCGATACCCTTGCTGCTCTGAAGACCGCTTTTGACAGTCAGCCGTCAGAAAACGAACAGTATTCTTTTGGTATCGCACTGGTAAATACACACAGGCGATTGAGGCTTTTGTATGGGCCTCAATCAGGTCTCAGTATTTTTTCCCGTCCTTCAGGCGGAACCTGCGTAGAAATCCGCTTTATACCGGAGCATATACCTGATGTATAAAGTTGCAGTGATAGAAGACGAGCCTAATGTCCGCAAAGAACTGGTCCTGTGCTCTCCGTGGGAAAAGGCGGGAGTCGTATTTTCCGGAGAAGCCGGAGACGGTGAAGAGGGCTTTGAACTGTTGAAGAAGATTGCTCCTGATATAGTCCTTACGGATATCAGAATGCCCGGTTTCGACGGCCTTGAACTTATACGGCGGATGAAAGAATACTGCAGGCAGTCTGAAGCCTGCAGGGAACCGGAATGGATTATTCTTTCAGGGTATACGGAATTTGAATACGCCCGCAGAGCTATGCAGATGGGAGTCCGGGAATATCTGCTGAAACCTGTCGAAGAAAAAATGCTTGCAGAGTCACTTCAAAGTTGTATAAACCGGATAAGAGAGAGGGAGCGAATCAACAGTATTACCAGGGCTGTCGGAAAAGGCAGTGGTCTGACTGCAGCTTTTTTCAGCGAATATTCCGGAAATATTTCGGATACGTTTGATTATGTAGCCAGGACCGTAGCAATAATCAGAAGAAAATATATCCAGGGGGTTACAATAGAAGATGCTGCCTGCGAACTGGGGATTTCGGCAGGATATCTGAGCCGCCTGTTCAAGAAACTTACAGGATACACATTTACCGATTATCTTATGTATGAGCGTATATCCGCTGCCGCCCGGCTTTTGAAAGAAACCTCGAAAAAGGTCTATGAAATTGCAGATCTTGTAGGTTACGAAGATACCCGCTACTTCAGCCAGATATTCAAACGCGTTACCGGTCTTACACCGCTTGAATTCAAAAACTCCCGCGGACACAGCAGTCATATTATGGTAACTTAATCAGTGGCTTTCCGCCTGCTGGTATCCGTGAACTTCCTGAGCGAACGCCATTGCTGCAGAATGGCGTTTTTCCGCCGGGCTATTTCGGAATAATTGTAGGAAATACAGCGGATCTGTTTGAGTTCAACGGTTCCTGCCGGAGCCTGAACGTCGTTACGGACACTCCTGCGGTGCCAGCGTTCACTGACCATTGTCTGCGCGTCTCTGCCGAGTGCGAACTCCATGAATGTTTTTGCATTTTCTGTATGTATTGCTGTTTTCAGCAATGCGATTCCGTCGGGAACAACGGCGGTACCTTCTTCCGGATATACGATTTCGACCGGAATATGTAAAGCTTTCAATGAAAGCACCGCGTCCTCAAACGTCAAACCTGCAAAAGCTTCTCCTGCAGCTACGCTTTTGTAGACATCTTCTGATGATGGTGATATGCCGTATGGCCCGAGCATCCGTGACAGTTCCTGTATTTTATTCCATCCGCTGCTGCTGTCTCCGGAGGTGAAAATTGACAGCAGCGTACAGAGCATGGAAAAGGATGACCCTGATGTTTCAGGATTTCCCATGCGCAGCTGATTAGTAAAATAGGGATCGAGCAGATCATTCCATCCTGCCGGTATTTTATCTTTTGAAACGAGCGTTGTGTTGTAAACAATAACCATGGGCATAAGGGAAAGCCCGTACCAGAGATTTTCCCCGGATATAAATTCCTTCAGAATATGGTCGTCCTGTCTGGAGAAGAAAGGCTGGAAAAGAAATTTCCGCGACTCCAGGGATTCTGCTCCTCCGCCCCAGAACACGTCTGCCGGAGATGATTGTCCTGAAGTTTCAATCCGTTGAAGCAGATCCCCCGTTCCTCCTGAAACGAGCGTTACTTTTATGCCTGTACGCTGTCTGAATTCCTTGACAATAAAATTACCCATCTCCGGATTGTGCGGTGAATAGATTACCAGACTGTCATCTGCCGGTATGTCATGCTTCCGTTCCCGTCCTTTACAGCCTGTTATCAGGATAATGCAGAAGAAAATAGAACTTACCGCAGACAGAATATATGTATGCATTTACGCCGTATCAGAAATTTTTCAGATCCATGCCCGTGACGGTTCTGATATATTCCGCTGCTCCTGCAGCGCCGGTAAAAAGGCAGGCATGAATTCCCAGGGAAGCGGCGGCATCCACATTTTCTTTCAGATCATCAAAAAACAGCATATCGCTGAATTCGTATTTTTTTTCCGCATCACGGATTTTATGCCAGAATGTAATGTCGGGTTTAATCTGGCCTATCATATTTGAAGCATACACCTTGTCGAAAATGCTGTATTCACCTTTTTTCATATGATACTCATAATGTACGTCTATCGTGTTCGTCCCGCAGACAACGCGCTGTCCTGAAGTCCTGAGGATATTGATAAGGCGTACCGTCTGTTCATTGCATACCGGATGGAAAAGCGTTTCCCAGTAGTTCTCCGAAGGAAGAGACAGATGTGCCCGCTGTGCGGTTAGTGTCAGACTTTCCATGCTTGAGATATTTCCCCTGCTTGCTGCCTGCAGGAGTCCGAAATACGCTGCCCGCGTTTTTTCATTATTGCCAAGTCCGAGTGCCTGCGCCACTCCGGGCCAGAGCGAACATTCATTGACGACTACGCCGCCCATATCAAAGATAAAAAGATATTTCATGTGACTCCTCTTTGTTATTCTTTTCCGGCGGAATACATCGAATTACCGCCCAGAAAATATTTTGAAAGGCTGAAAAACAATACTATCATGGGCAGGCTTGCAAGTACAGCTACAGCCATCATGGCTCCTTCGTCTGCGAATTTTTCTTCAGCAAAGCTTGCAATATAGGTAGGGATGGTTTTCAGTGTCTTTTCCTGCGCGACCATAAGCGGCCACATAAGAGAGTCCCATTGCTGCCTGAATGTCAGTATGGCAAGGGTAGCAAGTGCAGGTCCTGAATTTACCAGTACTATCTTACCGAAAATAAGCGGTTCCGAACAGCCGTCTATTCTTGCAGCCGCAAGAACGTCATCGGGGAATGTCTGAAGATACTGTTTCATCATGAAAACACCGAAAGCATTTACCAGAAAAGGAACAATGAGCCCCTGGTAGGTGTTCTGCATGTGAAGCTTTAAAACAACCATATACAGCGGGACCATAATGGTTTCAAAGGGGATCATCATGGTTGTCATAATAAACATAAAAACGAGATTGTGTCCTCTGAAATGGAATTTTGCGAGACTGTATCCTGTCAGAGATGCCAGGAGAAGCGTGGAAAGCGTCACTGATACTGATACGATCAGTGAATTCAGTATGTTACGTAGAAAGGTGAATTTTCCATCGTTCCCTGCAAGTGCTTTGTAAAAATTGGACCACTGTATATGCCGGGGAATCCATGGGTATGGCATACTTGTTACATCCGCAGCTGGCATAAATGATGCGGTGAACATGAATACCAGCGGAACAAGAATAAGTGCCGCTGCCGTAATAAGAAAAACGGACATAAGGATGTCTTTTATGTTTTCTGAGGTAAAAACCATAAGCAGGATAAAAATGATGGCGACAGCCAGAATGATGAAAAGAAATTCCATATTTTACCGCCTCCTAATAAGACACGTCGTCTGAACGTGAAAAGCGTAACTGGATTATCGTCAGTATGATCATAAAAACGAACAGAATGACACTCATAACACTTGCCCTTCCGATATTATACTCGCGCAGTGCCGTATTATAGATATTCAGGGTAATAACATTGATGGGAGGGAGCGGAGAACCTGACTGCGTAAAAAGGTATTGCGTACTGAACGTTTTAAGGCACTGCAGCATCGACATAATGGATACGAGCAGCGTTGTCGGTTTCAGCAGCGGCAGCGTTATCCTGAAAAGAACCTGTCCGCGGCTTGCGCCGTCTATGCGGGCTGCTTCATAAATACCTGTCGGAATCTTTCCAAGTCCGGTTATGAAAAGAACCGTAAAGTATCCGATATATTTCCAGAAGTAGACGACCATTGTTGCAATCTGCAGTGTCGTGCTGTCGCTGAGCCATTTCAGATCAATTCCCTGCGTATGCATGAGAATATTCACTGCCTGATTTGCTATTCCTCTGGGTTCGAAAATAACCTGCCAGATAAGCGCCGCAACGACTGATGAGAGAATTGCCGGTGCATAGTATACCAGCTGGAGAATACGGGAACCTCTTGATTTCATTGTCAGAAAAACGGAAAGAATAAGGCTGAAGATTACAAGTGCACTGAAAGTTCCAACCGTAAAGACTACCGTAGCTCTGACAGAGTTCCAGAAGTCGGGAGAAGTGAATACTCTGATATAGTTGGAAAAACCTGTAAAAACAGGTGCTTTCAGAGAAATAAGGTTTTTTTTGCAAAAACTGAGATATATTGCATTTATAATGGGATAGAAAGAAAACAACGCAAAAAAGAGGAGGGACGGAGTTACGAATATCCATCCCCATATTGCTATCTTTTTTTCAAGTGATTTTGCCATTGTGAGTCTCCTTACAGGGAAAATCCCTGTCCGGTAAACCCGGTACCGTTCCCTGCAGAACAGTACCGGGTATGCATTACCGTACGGAATATTTTATTTCGTCAGTTAGATTCGTCAAGCACGGATTGAGCGCTTTTTTTGAGTTTTTGAACGGCCGCGGACGGAGTTACGTTATTTAACATGACGCTTTCAACAGCTTCATTAATAAGCTGATTGATCTGCCAGCTGGCTGCTCCGTAATATACCGGCTGTGCCCGCTTGAGGTCGGAAATAAAGACACTGCTGTATGGCATGCTTTTGAACAGATCACTTTCGATAAGCGATTTCCGCGGCTGTATCAGAGCGACATTGATAAGATATTCATCAGGATTGCTGAGCATGAAATTGACGAATTTCCATGCTTCCCTCTGTTCCCGCGCCGGAATCTGTGAATTGACCATATAGTACTGGAAATAATAGCAGTTTGCTATATTTTTTCCACCCTCGAAAACCGGATAAGGAATAACCATCCAGTCCTTGCTGTTGAAAAAATCAGGATTTGCCGTTTTAATGCGTGCTTCCTGATAGAGTCCTGAAAGCGACATGGCTATTTCGTTCGTATTCGTATCAAAAGCTTTCCGTGCCGCTTTATATGTCGGTGAACCGAGATTTTTTCCGTTCGGTCCGAAATCCTGCATATATTTGAGTACTTTTTCCCATGCAGCGGTATTTGTTATGGCTTCTTTTCCATCGGCAGATACGACTTCTCCTCCAAGCTGGTTTACCATGGGGACCCATGAAATCAGATAATCAGGATAGCGGAAATCAAAGCCGCGACGGGTAATGATAGTACCGTTCCGCTGTGCAATTTTTTCAGAAACAGACATGACCTGTTCCCATGTTTTCGGATAGTCTTTATCCGGATTAAGTCCTGCATCCCTGAATATCTTTTTATTGAGGTATATGCACCAGTTGTTCAGTTCAAGCGGCAGACCGTATATTTTACCTTTCTTCCCGAGCAGAGAGCCGTCCGTATCTGTAACCGGATCAAGCATATGTTCCATATACATTGCTGTAATATCGGAATCTTTTTTGAGACCGAGGGCCTGTGGGTCTACCGGTGCACACAGTCCCTGTGCGAGCAGAGGATATGCTTTCTGCAGTTCAAGATTCCAGATAGATGGAGCATTTTTTGCTGCATAGGCTGTAGAAATGAGATCCTGAATTTTTGTAGACGGGTATACGGAATACTCGATCTTTACATTCGGATTTGCCTTCATATAGGCAGCGGCAAAGTTTTCCTCCATTTTCTGTCTGTTCGGGTCTTCATGAGTCCAAAGTCTGAGTGTAACCGGACCTTCATTTTGTCCGGCTTCCTGAGAGCCATTCGCAATTACCCCCGATACCGCCAGCGCAAGCACGGTCAGAACCGAAATCAGTTTTTTCATATTTCCTCCTGTGCGGGTTCTCCCGCAACTACAGGAAAAGTATGGAAGCGCCTGTGCGATCACGCAAGGAGGTGATTATGATATTTTGTTTATTGTTTTGACATTGCCGGATATATGCATTATGATTTATAAAAAACAAGAGGTAAAAACATATGATGTACAGCATGTATTGTGATCCGGTGAAAAATATTGTCATGTTTTTACCGGACGGGACATCCGATGCGGAAGTTCTGTCTCTCGGGGCTTTGACGCTGCCGGTAAATCAGGAAACGCTGATAAAACCTGTCGGTTTTATTGATCTGTATAATGCGCACGCGACCTATTCTCCGGATAAAATGGCGATTTCCGATTTTACGATGATACTGTAAGAAAGACGATTTCCGTTTCCCAGTTGAATACCATTTGCGGTGCTGCTGTCCTCAGCAGTGCTGCAATTTTTTCTGTTTCCGTATTCCCGAGGCTTTTTGCCATGAATGAACCGTATGAAGAATTATTCTGATCAAACCAGGTACGGATTTCATCTGCTGAGATACGCCGGTTTTCGGTTATCAGACGCGTCTCTGCAGTAACAGTAAGACCTGCGGTTTTCAACGTATCGCTTATTGTCTGTGCGTTCCAGTTGAAGAGCGGATTCGATTTATCGCTGAAAAACTCAGTTTCAGCCATTTCCATTTTTGCAAGCAGCTGCGAGTATACGGGTATTGTGGCAGTGGTAAGGATCTGCTGTTCTACAAGCCGCCCGATATGCTGCCCTCTGCACGGTATCTGCTGGGCAACAATCGCTGCCCAGCCCGGTGCAAGAGGACATTCTGCCGGTTTATTTCCTGAAAGCGAAGATATGGCATCTTCGTCATCGGTAAAGGCGAAATCTCTCGCCGGAGTTTTTCCGCTGACAGCTGCTGCGA
>DCFS01000287.1:25591-40818 GCA_002319875.1 Treponema sp. UBA1798
GCTGCTGCGAATGCTTTTACAGACTGTTCTGATGTGAACGGATTACGAAAGAACATCCGGTCAAATAAAGTTCCGTTATACTGAAATTTTTCAAGTATGCCGGTAAATACTTCGGGGGTAATATATCCGGCCCCCGCCGTTTCAGGAAGTGTTTCAAGCAGCGGCCGGTCAAGGTCGCCGAGTGTCCTGCCGTATTGTTCAAGGATTTCCCGTCCCCGTTTGCTCCGGCATACTCCGCAGGTTACTCCTTCTGGAGTCTTTCTTGCGATTTCCCAGAGCAGAAGGCCGTCATCGGCGTTCCATACCAGACTTCTGTGATGCCGGGCCAGATTTGCAAGACTGGCCATTGTATCGCGGATACCAAGCAGGATTTCTGCCCTGTTTGTATCGAGACGCTGCCGCCAGGACCGGTCGGCTCTGTCAAGCGTTGTTTCTTTTCCCCTGTCTGCAGGGCTGTAGGTAAGCTGTTCTTCTTTTTTTACGCTGCCACCCTTAAAATGTGCATTTATCCACCATTCACTTATCGGATTCGGACCGTATTCCTGGATACTGCCCGCCGATGCTGTTTTTCCCGGCACAGCCGCGGGATCGTTACGCGAACCGGTAACTGCCGTATCGGTTGCCGCAGGCGTTTTTACGGGGATTCCCCCCGGGCTGCCCAGAATTGCCGCAATCTGCAGTTCCCGCCGTGAAAGTACGTCTTCCCGTATCGTTTTTTCATAACCCTGATCTCCCGGTGTGTAGAAGACGCGTCCGACGAGTTCGTCTGGAAGATACTGCTGGGCGACCCAGTGGTCACGGTATGCATGGGGATACAGATATCCTGCTCCATGTCCGAATCCTTCCGCATCCCGGCTTGCATCGCGCAGATGGTTTGGTACTTCGGTATCTTCTTTTTCCACCGAAGAAAGCGCATCAAAAAAGGCCATACTGCTGTTCGATTTCGGGGCCGTTGCAAGGTATAACGCCGCGTGGGCAAGATGATATCTTCCTTCCGGAAGTCCTACACGGTCGAACGCTTCGGCACAGCTTACAACAACGGTAATGGCGTTCGGATCAGCAAGGCCTGTATCTTCGCATGCTGAAATAAGCATACGCCGGAAGATAAAATCCGGATCTTCTCCTGCGCGCACCATACGGGCAAGCCAGTACATGGCAGCATCCGGATCACGTCCCCTGAGGCTTTTGATAAACGCACTGATGATATCATAATGATAATCGCCGTCACGGTCGTAAAGGACGACCTTTTTTTGTATGGATTCTTCAGCAGCTTCTCTGCTGATGTAAATGGTCGACCCCCATGCAGGCACCGGTGGGATCGTTTCAGGATTCCAGCGTTCAGGCGTCGTTTCTACAGCCAGCTCGAGTGCGTTCAGAAGACTGCGTGCATCACCGTTTGCCGTATCGATAAGGTGTTCAAGCGCACCTTTTTCAAATTCTACATTCCAGTGGCCGTATCCGCGTTCTGTATCCGAGAGTGCCATGTGAGCTGCTTTTTCAAGGTCTTCTTTTGTAAGCGCCTTGAGCTGGAATACCCGGCTTCTGCTTACAAGTGCTTTGTTTACTTCAAAAAAGGGATTTTCGGTAGTAGCACCAACCAGAATGATTGTACCGTTTTCCACCCAGGGAAGTAGCGCGTCCTGTTGCGACCGGTTCCACCGGTGTACTTCATCGACGAACAGAATGGTCCGCCGGTTATACAGTTTGTAATACTCTTCCGCCTGTTTTACCGCTTCACGTATATCCTGAACACCCGTCAGTACGGCATTCAGCGTGATGAAATTACTTTTCGTATGATTCGCAATGACCCGGGCAAGCGTTGTTTTTCCTGAACCCGGGGGACCGTAGAAAATGACCGAAGACAGCTGGTCTGCAGCGATTGCCCTCCGCAGCAGCCGTCCCTTACCGACGATGTGGTCCTGTCCGATATACTCATCGAGGTTTCTCGGTCTCATGCGTGCAGCCAGCGGTTCATGTGTTTTTTTTGCTGCATCGAACAGATCAGTCATGTACGCTCCCGTCCTGCAGACGACGGGCATCTGCAGTTTCCTCTATAGTGTACCATAAAAAAAAGCATTTTTGAATGAGCTGCTATGTTCTGCTAACCGTACATTCCGTTTTATCAAATAGTAATGGTAACACGGAAATAAGTGCAAATCCGGCATTTACTTTGAATACGGCAGTAATATCAACTGCCTGTGCGGTGAACCCTGAGAGAATGGGGGATAGTACTGCGGCAATTCCGGTTACAAATGCGGCGATTGAAAAAGCTTTTTCATTTAATCTTTGATCCGGTACGGCTTTTGCTATAAGTGTATTGATTACAGGTACGGTTCCTTTTGTTACGGTACCAAGAATTACCGAAATAATCATAAGACTTGCGATATTTTTTGCAATGCTTAGCAGAAGTAACAAAACAGCCATTAAAAGTTCTGAAATAATAAAGACTGTTTTGGAATCTACTTTATCGGCTGTTTTTCCGATCACTATTTTTCCCAGCATATTTCCTGCAAAGAATGCTCCGGTCAGAGTTCCCAGCAACATGGGGGAAGCACCTCTGTAGACAAAAAGAAAAGGGATATAAATAAAGATTGCAGAACTGGAAAGCCCGTCAAGAAAACCGGTAACCAGTACAATGACGTATTGTTTCGTCGTATGCAAACCGTGAATGTGGTGGTTTCCTGTTTTTATTGCCGCTGCAGAAATAAAACCTTCTCTCCGGAAGACGAAAGTTAACAGGCAGAATATAGCGGCAGGCAGGCTGCCGTAAATGAATGCTGCTTTCCGCCAATGTACGAAAGAAACCAGTATTGTTACACATGCCGATATTCCGATCCTGCCGATATCTCCCATCGCAGTAAAGCTTCCCATTCTTATTCCGATATCATTTTTTTTACTGTTGTTGGCGATAATGGCAAAACTGACCGGATGAAATAATCCGAATCCTATACTTGCGATGATGAATGAGAAAATCAGGATGGAAAACGTACCGGATAACCCGACAACGAAGAAGGACAGTGCGTAAAACAGCATTGAAAACAGTAATACGTTGCAGCTACCCACGCAGCGGGATATTGAAGAGGCTGGTAATGCCAGTATGACTCCTGCGCTGCTGAGAAGGCTGGTCAGTATGCCGACTCTGCCAAACGCAATATGTAAGTCTTTCTGTATAAACGGTAATAGCAGCGGAAGGCTTGCCAGATACCCGTCATTCATAATATGTAGAAGGACAAGCCAGTTGTAGGGCGATTTTTTGTTCGTCTGACAGGTTCCAGCCATCTGTTTTATAATTCCCCCGGTATATTACTCAGCCAGCTTGAGTTCATCTTTAACCTGAAAGAAACCTTCGTATTTACCGTCTGTTATTTCCTGGAAAATATAGACCCGGTCAAAAGGTATTTTTGAATTAAGGAGTTCCTGTCCATAAGCAGCATTTAAATATGGTATGAATTCCTCAACGGACCGGTTTGATCCGTCAAAGCCGGATGCCAGCGTCAGATGCGGACGATAATTTTCCATAACATACGGAGCTCCGTATGCTGCAATCAGTCTCCATAAATCCGGTCTGCTCTTAAACAATGGTTTATCAAATTCCGGTTCAATGGTTGAACGGAATGTCTGTATAGCGGGTAATAGTACTTTATGAATTTTTTGTAACGATGAGATCCCTGCATCATCCAATTCCAGTCCCAGAACAGTTGCTGTTTTTTCCTCATATATCGATTTTCCCTGATAATCTCCTCGTACATATCCTTGAAAACTTGAAAAAGTATACTCAATTTGATGTATATGGCGCAGGCATTCCCTGAGTTTTTGTATGACGCCGTCATAATCTGTCGGCGTAAACAGGTCGCAGATTGTAAAATGAATCCCGAATTTATGAGCACGGCCACTAAAAGGTGCAATAATTTTATCCTGCGGAACTTCCTGCACACTGAAAGGATCATACCCGAGAATACGGGTAATTATTTCATTTTCCCTGTAGTTTTTTGGAATGCTCCCGTAAATTCCTATACGCCCATTGTTCATCAGCCTTCCTCCCATGCCTGCAAGTATACTATTCATTTTTTTAATCCGGTATGGGGTGAATCTGTACAAATGTGTATAATTCTGATATTTATTCGTGCGGAGGGTTTAATACCCCGGCCCCTGGGCCGTATGAGCGGTATTAAATCCAGACTGCGATACCTTTAGAGAACTCCATACCCCTGCCTGCAGCGGGGTTGGTGATTATGACGGAAGGCGTCGAATTTTGTTTATCGGTTGAAAGTCAGCGTTATTCGTGCAGGCTGGCTGGTGTTCATTCTGTTGCCAGCCGGTGCAGCGTGTCACCTGCAATCCGGTATACGGTCCAGTCTTTCATTGGTTCGGCTCCAAGAGAAAGATAAAAATCGATACTGGGTTTGTTCCAGTCCAGACACCACCATTCCAGTCTTCCGCAACCGCGTTGAACGGCTATCTTTGCCAATTGCTGCAGGATCCGTTTCCCGTATCCTTTGCCTCGGAACTCCGGCATGACATACAGGTCTTCCAGGTAGATGCCGGCCCGTCCGAGAAAGGTCGAAAAGTTGTGAAAGAACAGCGCGAACCCGATTTCTTTTCCGTTGCAGACCGCAAAAATTACTTCCGCCTTACCCTTGTCAAAGATCCATTCCTGCAGCAGCTGCTCTGTTGCTATGACATCCTTCTCCATCTTTTCATATCGGGCAAGTTCTTTTATAAAATGCAATATGAGCGGAGTGTCTTTTCGTTCCGCAAATCTGAAAAGCAGCGTTTTGCCGTTGTCCATTGTCTTCTCCATAATTATTTATACAAACGCAAACCGCTTCGTTTCCTGCTGCAGCGAAGCGGTTTGCGTTTAAAGCATATCCGCTTTGTTTCTTGGTGTCAATTTACAGGGAGATACCGATATTTTGTGCGTTCCCGGCGGATGAGAAAGACAGCGATCAGAAAAGTTCCAAGCTCTGCAAATACAGGGGCAAACCATATTCCGCGGATGCCAAAAAGTACCGGGAGAACGACAATGCCTGCGGAAAGGAAAACGAGACTTCTCAATAGGGAAATCAGGGCAGACAGCAGTCCATTCGACAGTGCCGTAAACAGCGAAGAAGCAAATATATTGAACCCGCAGAAAAGAAAGGCTACAGGAACAATGTAAAATCCGTCGCGGGTAATTCTGTAGACTTCAGTCCCGGCCGGAGAAAAAACAGCAGCAAGATACGGCCCTCCAGTCCATGCTCCCAGGAAAACCGTCACTGATATGATTGCGATAACCTGACAACAGAGGGAAAACATACGCTGAAGCTGCTGATTATTCTGGCTTCCATAATTATAACTGAATACCGGAGCAACGCCCATTGAAAATCCTATAAAGAATGTTGAAAAAAGAAACAGTGAATAAATAATAATGGTAATCGCTGCGACGCCGGTTTCCTGAAGGTATTTCATCATGATAGTATTGAAAAGAAATGTCGTTACTGCAGAGGAAAGCTGCCCTGTCATTTCCGACGAACCATTGAACAGACTTTCGCCGAGAACAGCAGGATTGAATCGGGGTGGTACGAAATAAAGATCGGCTGCCGTATTCCGCAGAAAGAAAAACAGACCGAATACAACAGGGATCAGATATCCCATGCCTGTCGCCAGTGCAGCTCCACGGATACCCATTTTCATGGGCCCCATGAAGATGAAATCGAATAACGCATTGACTATACCTGCACAAAAACCGGTAGTGAAACCCAGCTTCGGTCTGCCAGCGGCAATAAAAAATACTGAAAAAAAGACCTGCAGCATGTTGGCTGGTGTAAATACCAGCAGTGTTGAAAGATACTCTTCTGCATCCTTTACAAGCAGGTTACTTGCACCGAGCGTACGGATCACCGGTCTGATAAACACCAGAGCGGTAATGCCTATAAGTATACCGGCAATCACTGTGGTAAGTACCAGCATCGTGAAATCTCTCCGTGCTTCATCCTGCTGTCCGCTGCCGAGTTTGCGGACGATGATAGCACTTCCGCCTGTAGCAAGCATCGTTCCCAGTCCGACAATAAGACTGATTACCGGTGTGACAATATTCAGTGCTGCCAGCGCGATCTGTCCTGCCATCCGGAAAATAAAAACAGAGTCCACAATAGTATACAGACCCATGAAGATCATCATGGCGATAGAAGGAAATGCAAAGTGCAGCAGAGAGCGCATAGTATACTGCCTTGCAAGCAGGTTGTGTTCATTCATACGTACTAATCTCCTGTATTTTAAGAATGCAGCAAAAACTTCTGTGTGGGATAACCGAATTCTACGGACAGTTCCGATTCCGTGAATCCGAGAGCTTTTACGGTTCCTCTGTGCCCGGTATCGGCTTTATCGCCTTCCCGATAGGTAGAAATGGAAATATATTCTCTGTCAGGCATGAGTTTACGGATAGTGGTATCAAGCAGCATCCGGTCAATACCGTATTTCCGGTATAACGGATGCACTCCCAGAAAATCGATGCTTCCGGAAGATGGAGAGAAAAGCAGAATCCCGGCTGCGGTTTCGCTATCCTTGAGTATCAGTGCCTGCCGCTGATAAATATAGTTTTTGAGTACTCCCCGGTATTCTTGTTCATATAAAGCCGGAAATCCGTCAATGACAAGACGGACAAGATCCATCCAGAGGGGAATATCTGCTTCTGTCGCAAGTTGAGTTGTAAATGCAGGAATCCTGTTATGATTTTTCAGATTTGAGTAGTTTTTGTTGAACTCAAAGGGCAGCTGCAGCGGATAGAACATCCGGCGTTTACGGAATTCAAGCGGAGTCTGTTTATACAGTGCTGTGAAAACTTTTGTAAAAGACTGTTGTGTCTCATAGCCTGCCGACAGTGCTGTTTCCAGAATTGATTTTTCCGAGCAAGTCAGCAGCCTGGCGGCCTCCGTCAGCTGCCGGCGCCGCAGATAGTTATGAATCGTAAGCCCTGTAAGGGCGGAGAATGTCCGGTGCAGATAGTACGGTGAAAAATGCTGTGAGCCGGCAATCCTGCTGAGGCACAACCTGCCGGACAGATGAGTTTCAATATAGTCAATGACATGTGTTATTTTTTCGATATCCTGCATGGGAAACCCCTGTTTTATGCAATGATATCTTATTTTTCCGCTTTTGTTTTATCCGTTTTTGCTGTTTTGCAAATAGTAGCGTACCGGTTGTATATATTTTTGAATATATAAGCAGACTTCTGTTCATACGCGTCAAACTGCTGCACAATGAATAATGCACTGTGCAGCAGGCCTTTCAGTATAGAGAATTGTCAGTATCAGACTTGAAACTGGTCAATCTGAGTGCCCATTTGCCCGATACTGTTTTTTACCGTTTTAGAGATATCGCCAAGCGTCATACCGCTTTCACTGATTTTTTCCGCACTGGCAGACATTTCTGCCATTTTGTCTTTTATCAGGACAGTTGCTTCCTGAAGATGTTTTATTTCTTCGAGAATAGCTTTCTGACCTTCACTCATTTCTGATGATGCTGTTTTTACTTCTGATGTACTGTCATTCATTATCCTGAGGGCCTGCCCGATCTGTTTTGATCCTTCGAGCTGTTCAGTCATTGCTCCTTTTATCTGAACAACCTGATCGCTTGTTATTTTTATCTTCCCCGTCATCGATGAGAAAGCTACGTTTGATTTTTCCGATTCTGTAACAACACTGCTGATAGAATTCTGTATTTTCTTGAGTTCTTCGCCGATTTTTTTTGATTGTACTGTCGAAGTCTCGGAAAGCTTTCTGATTTCGTCTGCAACGACACCAAAGCCTTTTCCTGCTGTACCTGCATGAGCGGCTTCAATAGCTGCGTTCATTGCCAGCAGGTTTGTCTGGCTTGCTATGGCTGCTATGGCCATATTGGCGTCTTCGAGCATTTCTGACTGGGCTGATATAAGATTAATTTGTTTGCTTACCCGTTCCTGTTTTGACATTCCGTCACGTGCTGTCTGATCAAGTTCCGAAAAAGATGAAGCCATCATCTCTACAGACTGATTGACACTGCCGATATTCCCGATCATTTGTTCTACTGATGCAGACGCTTCTGTAATACTGCTTGCCTGATTTTCGATCATTTTTTCAAGGGAAATAATATTCTGTGATATTTCAATTATGGCTCCTGCTGTTTCTTCGACACTTGCAGCCTGATTTGTTATCTGACTGTTTACGCCGTCAATATCTGAGCGTATCCGGGCAATAGCATGGGATGTACCTTCTATGCTTGTCTGTAATTCGTCGCCTGCTATTGTCAGCGTATCCTTTGATTTTTTCACACCTCCGATGATCACTTGCAGTTTCCCGACAAACTGGTTGAAACCGGTGACTACAGATCCGATTTCATTATTTACTGTTTCCTGTATCCGTTTTGTTAAATCTGCATTACCTGTCGCTATTGTATGGATCCCGTTCTTTACACTTTTCAGCGGTTTCAATGCATGGATGATCATAAAATCGGTAACAAGAATAAGCAACAGTCCGAATATCAGACATTCAATGATTATAGAATGTCCGAGACTGTCTGCAGTATTGTTTATCTGCCTTTGCGGTATTATTGCTCCGACAGACCATGATGTTTCCTTTACAGGAGCATAGAAAACCGCAGATGACGTGACTCTGTTCTGCCCGATGATTTCAGTTCCCCTGTTCCCCTTGATCATGAGCCCTGCAAGCATTGACAGTCCTGTATTGTCTGATTTCGTCAGATTCTGCATAATCATTGTACTGTCAGGATGAGCGATGACGGATCCTGCTCCGTCCATAACAAAGAGATAACCCCTTGCTCCGATTTTCACCTGATCAACCATTTCCTGAAGATGATCAAGTGTTACTACACCAGCGAAAAAACCGATCTTTTCCTTTTTTTCATTATATGCTGCTACGCAGACATGAAAGACCGGTTTACCGATTATTCTTGACATGACAGGATTACCGATGCATACATCATTGCCATTCTGCACGATTGATTTATAATATGCCCGGTCCGCAACACTGCTGCATGCTCCCGTGATGTCATCAGATGCCATACCGTTCATATCGCAGAATATCATATGATCGAAATCGGCAGACCTGCGGCTGGTGATACTGCCCATCCAGTTCACAATAGTTTTTCCATCAGTATTTTTTACGATATCGGATTCCGTATACATGTGAACTTCGTGAATATACTGCTGAGTCCATAAAGATACGGACTCAGCAAAAACAGGTACAAATTCCTTCATTGTGTCTGCATAACTTTGTTGTGTTTTTTTAGCGACGTTTTTAACCGAGATAATACAGACAATTGAAAAAACGGCCAGGATCAGGATGCCAAGCGTTACTGAAAAGTGGACGGTAAGACTTTTTTCCCTGTGGTTTGTTTTTTTCTCCTGATGACCCGTTGTATCAGAATTTTGTGTGTTCATTGATGATTCTCCTCATGCTTGACAGAATTGCTATTTTTAATTCTTGTATATAAAGATGGCAGCAAGAGTAAAGAGTCATCAAAACTCTGTCAATAGTGGTTGGTGATATTTTTTATGGCTGGTGTTTTTATTCGTGCGGGGGAGAGGTAATACCCCGACCCTTGGGCCGTATGAATAGTAGTAAATTCCGACTGCGATACCTTTAGAGAAGTCCGTACTCCGCTGCTTACGGCGGGGTTGGTGATTGTATCGGTTCCATGTTCTTGTTCAGTTCATGCAGGGATAACGATGATCACTTTAGCGCATATGTCTTTTATCGCCGTACAGCCGGGCATAGCTGATCCGGGCAATCACCTTTCAGTGCAGTATCTCCCGTGCTTCCCATTCCTTCAACTTTTTCATAGAGCCGGTTGAATACGTACGTTTCTCTTTCTATCCAGTTCGTATGCGCCGTTCCGGTTTTAATGATTTCCTGATTTTTTCGCAGCGCTTCTTCTATCGTTGTTCTCTTAAAGACAAATCCATATTTTTTTTCGTACCCGTCAAGATTTTGCAGAACCATCTTATCTTCAATATTTGTTATATAATAGTGAGAGTCCATCTTGAAATACGTACCGTCTTTGTCTCTGTTATATTCCGTGACAATCCCTATTTCTTCGCCGATACAGGTTACTATTCCGCCGATTTCTTCCTTTACTTCGCGTCTGAGAGCATCTTCGAATGATTCGTTTTCTTTTATGCCACCGCCGGGAAATTTATATTCACCGGTTGTCTGTACCTGTACCAGACAAATAAAGCCGTTCTGCACGATCACAGCTCTGACTGCTGTTCTCTTCTTAAACGGCGCATCACGGCGGATGTCTGGTTTATGGAACAGCTCATAATTAAATAACATCGTTTTTCCTTGTTAAGGCTTGCCCTGTTTAAATTATCCTGATTAGGGCAGCGCATTCTTAAAACTCCAGCCGCATATCATACCAGGCGGCTCCGCCGTGTACCGATTCTGATAATCCGCAGTATTTAAATCCGAACTCTGCATAGTAATGGATCAGTTTGTCCTTGCAGGTTAAGATGCAGCCCATCCTTTTTTGTTCTTTTGCATCTGAAACAAGTTTTTCCATCAGCATGGCTCCATACCCGTTTTTACGATATTCCTGCAGTACCGCCAAACCGAATATTGCCTGCCATTTTCCGTTTTCATCGTGCAGTTTTGCGTTTTCAAACATTTCATCGGATATCGTTTTTTTGTTTGTAACCATTCCGTTTATGAATCCGATGATCCCTCCGGCATTTTCCAACAGTCGGAAATGTTCCGGGTATCTTAGTATACGTTCTTTGAATGATTTCTTTGTGGCTGCCTCTGCTTCCGGGAAACATTTTTTTTCTATTATAGTAATGTAGTCCAGATCATTAATCGTAACAAATCGTATGTCCATTTTTTATTTCCTCTTTATCCGCCAATCATCACGCTGATGTTACCGTGAAGGAATATCCGGATGATTCCGCAGACAGTGAGATGGAGTGGGTAGTAGATATAGAAAAACCATTTCATTCCTTTCCATTTCCCTCGTTCTCCATTGTATCCGGCAAGGAACGGAATGGAAATGGCAACCCCTAACTGCAGAATACCGTATATCCGGTTTATGAATATAAAATAAACAGCGGCATAGATGGCGACATAAGACATCATGGCTGTCATCTGCCTTCTGAAATTTCCGCGGTATCGTCCCAGCCCCAGAATGGCAAGGACTGCGATACTGCTCCAGTCCGCACAAAAAGCGATAACGGTAATTACAAATATACACAGAGTTTTTATCCAGGGCTTCAGCCGCGGATCGGAACTCTGGTGGACAGTAAGGGCAACAAGTCCCCATGCAAGCGCCCAGATAACACTTGTCTGGTTAAAAACTGTCTTTTGGAACGGAATAAAAGGTATACCGAACGCGAACGTGTATGCAAAATGTGAAATGACTGCAAAAAGAAACAGCCGGAACATATACTTTTTCAGATTATGTGTATAATAAAATCCTTCGGCAATGAAATACCACATAATCGGTGCCGTAAGTCTGCCAATAATATGGAGTATAATAAATACCGGTGCTGCAGGATAATTTGGAAAAAGAACAGATGTTATGTGATCAATCGTCATCGCAATAATGGCAATGACCTTAAGCATATTTCCGCTGAACGGCCTTGCTCTGTTTTTATCATCGAAACTCATATTTCCATCTCCCGTTATTTGCAGACATTATATTGCGGTTACTGCCGGTTCCTCTTTTTATCCGGAGATCCGTCCGCTCATGATTTACTTGAAAGTTCCTTCAGCCCTGCCAGAGCCCGGCCGGCATTTACACTTTGTACGAATATATGATCATGATAATAACCTGCAACTACGTTGGCGCTTATACCCAGTTCCGCCAATTTTGCCGATACTTTTGCCGTCAATCCGACCGCATCGAGACTTGAATGTATTTTCAGCGTAATTTTTTTGAAAACAGCTTCATAAGGAACCCTGTTTTTGTCGGCAGTTTCTTTTTTCAGAATAAGTGTTTTTCCTTCATCCTCGGATATCACAGCCCATGCGTCAGTTGCGTTGATTCTATTTCCGTTTCCTGGTAACTGGCAGAATACATATTCCGCGGCATCGAGTTCCGGCGCCATTGACTTCAAAAGAACGGTAAGATCAGTTTCTCCCGGCAGACTCATACACAATATCTCCTCTATTTTGTTGCTTTCTTTCCGTATCTGAGCGGGCAAACAGAACGGCATTTATAACATTCTATGGTATCGAATCCACGTTCTGTCTGTTTATACGTATTCAGTCTGCATTTTTTCTGATTCACATTCTTGTCTCCGATGGCCTGTACCGGACAGCTCCTGACACAAAGCGAGCATGACGGTATGCATAGGTCTTCTGCCGGTGCATCCGGCTCGAACCCGGTATCGAGAAGAATCAATCCGAGCGTCAGGCGGTTTCCGTAGTCCTTGTTGATCAGCAGCGTATTTTTTCCCAGTGATCCCAGTCCGGCGAATACGGCAGCCTGTTTTACCGATACCAGACCGTGACCGGTCATCGTATCTTTATCCCACTGTTCATACGGTCCGTCAGAGGGTAACGGAAGTGCTTTTATCCGTGCAGAGGGGCTGGTGATTCCCTCTGATTTTTCGATAGTCCGTGCAGACTTAAAGGAAATATTATCAGCCTGCTGAATGGAAATCGTATTGAAGTGCGCATAAATAAGCCGGGAATTGATATCAAACAAGCTCTCCGGTAAAGCTATCCCGAATACAATCACGGATTTACAATCCTTCCAGATCGTACAAGGATGATATTTTTTTTCAACATTTTCAAATTGTGATATATGGGCGAATCCGCACACATCCGCTCCGCTATCGTAAATAATACGTCGTATCTGCTCTTTCTGCATATTGGTAGCTTTCCATATTTACTGCAGCGTTTTACTGCAGTCTCGATTTGATCGTATCCCTTACCTTTTCCAGGTCACTACATGTTAACACCGGTATCAGTCTGTCGATCTCGCCAATATCCAGATTCCACCACTGGAACTTTTCCAGAAGTTCTGTCAGTTCGTCGTCGAACCTCTTCCTGATGGTTTGTGCCGGATTTCCGGCTGCAATTGTATAAGGGGGAATGTCTTTTCCGACAACACTGTTCAGACCGATTATCGATCCGTCTCCGATATGAATACCAGGCAGTATCGTTACATTCTGACCGATCCACACATCGTTTCCGATAACCGTATCGCCCTTTACCGGCATATCCGACATCGGCGGTACTTCTTTATTCCATCCGTCAAATATATAGAAGGGAAACGTCGAGACTGCATTCATCTGATGATTTGCACCGTTCATGATAAAATTAACACCGGCGGCAATCTGACAGAATTTTCCTATAATCAGCTTGTCGCCGTAAAAGTCATAATGGTGCGTTACGTGCTTTTCAAAATCAGTGTCGCTGAAATAGGTAAAATCGCCGACTATAATATTCGGATTTTTTATCGTCGGTTTGACGTACGTTACCATCTGTATACCCGGAACCGGAAAAACGGTATCGGGATTGGGAATATTTCCGTTTTTCATAGCGCCTCCTGCTGGCTGTAAATTTATCTGATAGTACCTGATATCCCTTAAAAAGAAAACATACCGGTAACTTTTGTATACATGATTTATCCGGGCAGGCGGACTGAACATATGTCTGTCAGTCGTGCTGCGTGGATAATGCCAGTTTCAGCCCGAAACAGATCAGCACCATGCCTGTCAGTTTGTCGATGAACATCATGATTCTTTTTTTTCTGCTGATAATATCTGCTATCCTGTCAACGAGCAGGATTACTGCCAGTTCTATAAGAATTCCTGCAATGACGGTGCAGAGGCCCAGTGTCGTTATCTGAAATGAATAGGAACTCAATTGTGGATTAACGAACTGCGGCAGAAAAGCCAGAAAGAATATAACGCTTTTCGGGTTAAGAACCCCGACAAAGAAACCTTTCCTGTAGCCTCTGGTAATCCTTCCGGTTCTGTTTTCCGTGATCACTGTCGATGTCCGCGAAATGAGTGCCTTTATTCCAAGATAACACAGATACACCGCACCCAGTATTTTGATAACCGTGAAAGCAACTAACGAAGTCGAAAGAATTACAGCCAGCCCGAATGCGACCATCAGTACATGTACCGTAGATCCCGTCGCAGCCCCAAGAGCAGCGAGCAGCCCCTGTTTTTTTCCGCTGCTGATCGTTGTCGATATGACAAATATCATTTCGGGACCGGGAGATATATTGATAATAAGCGTTGCTATCAGAAAACCGGGTAATAATGAACAGTCCAACATAGATATTCTCTCCTGAAGAAAAACCGATTAAACCGTCAGATGTGTATCAGCAGTTCCTTCCGGTATCATTCCTGTTAGCGGAATATTTGTCAACCGGTTTGGGGCTCTTGCCTTAACAGAAAAAATCCGGCATTGTTATTGTAATGGTAAGCGGAGTATAGTTCTGGAGGACCGGTACATGAAAGCAGCTTCTGTTATTCTGGCGCATCCGTATGAAAAAAGTTTTAATCACGCGATATATCATAAGTCAATAGCGGTACTGGAAAAAAACGGAGTCCATGTTTATGCGCATGATCTTTATGAAGAGAATTTTGATCCGGTTATGCCGAAAGAAGAACTGGGCAGACAGGAAACGAAAGATATTCTGGTAAAAAAATATACAGAGGAAATGTGTGAATCAGATATACTGGTTTTTATACATCCGAACTGGTGGGGCCAGCCGCCGGCAATCCTGAAAGGGTATATCGACAGGGTTTTCCGCCCGCCGTACGCATATGATGAAACGGATCCGGCTGAAGCAGGCATCGGCAAACTTCAGGGAAAAATCGGTATCGTTTTTAATACGGGAAATACGGACAAGGAGCGGGAACAGAAGTATTTTCAGGATCCTCTGGAAAATGAATGGGTGCGCTGTGTATTCGGTTTTTGCGGAATAACTCAGACTTATAGGAAATTGTTCGGAATTGTTGCCGGAAGTTCGGATGCACAGAGGGCACAGTGGTTACAGGAAGTCGGAACTATACTGGAAACATATATTAAAAGAGGTCTGTAATGATACTGGTAAGCGCGTGTCTTGCAGGTTTCCCCTGCAGATATGACGGAAGCGCAGGAAAAAATGAAAAAATACAGGAACTTGTGGCACAGGGAAAAGCGCTGCCTGTCTGCCCCGAGCAGCTTGGCGGTTTACCGACTCCTCGTTTACCTGCTGAAATTTCTGCCGGTAAAGTGATCAGCAGAGACGGT
>DCFS01000108.1:0-1666 GCA_002319875.1 Treponema sp. UBA1798
TTCAGGTTTGAAATAATCTGCTCATGAAGTTTTTCCCAGGCATCTCCTCCTGTCCGTTGCAGATCGGAAGCAAGATTTTCTTCAGCCCCGCTCATCTGGTGCTCAGTTTCGTCGAGCGTTTCCTGTATGATATAACGGTAGGACGTATAATTCCGGAAACGTTTATAAAAATCTTCAAGCTGAGATGTATGGGCCTTTAGTATTGAGCGGAAACGGAGTGCCTGGTCCTGTGCGCGTAAACCCATTTTTTCGATATCCGAAAGATTATCAAGATATGCTTTATTTGTCGTATCGGTCGAATAGATGATGTATGCGTATGCAGCCAGCGATTCTTCCAGTGCACCTGTCCTGTTTGCCGCTTCATAATACGTCGAAAGCCAGAGAGGAAAATCGAAATGACTGTCAGTCCGTTCTGACGCAAAAGCTGCGGAGGCAAGCAGCGTATCGAGCTGATCCATACCTCTTTTATATCCGGCCACTGCATTTTTATAAGACGGTGAAGAAAGATCCGTGTAGATAGTAGTAAGGTCCCACCGTGGTACATTACTATCCGTGTGTGTCTGTTTCATATTTTCCGATATAGTTATTGGATGAAATCTTTACGCATGGGAGTAAAGACATCGAGAAGTTTTGATTTTTCCAGCGCGACAACTCCGTGTTCTACGTTTGGTGCGATAAGATAGGTGTCCCCCGCCCTGACGATCCTTTTTCCGGCCCCTTTTTCTTCGACCTCAAACGATCCCGAAATAACATAACCGATCTGCTCGTGCGGATGGCTGTGCAGTGCGCCGACAGAACCTTTTTCGAATGTAAGTTCACAAGCCATTAACTTTTCTGAATAGGTAAGTACTTTCCGGGTAACACCGCCGCCGAGGTCTTTTGCCTTGATATCTTCATTGTGGGTAATCATTTTAGTGCCTCCGACATTTCCGTGAATTAAAAATTCTTTTATGTTATAATATGAAAGATACTATTCTTTCTGCATTGCAATTCCTGCAGGTTTTTAGTATACATGTTCTGACTTTAAAAGTATAGTTGGATATTTTGTCTGAGGGACCAGCACTGTCCCGGAAGTTTCACTTGGGGAATGTTCAGCCGGATTTAATACGCAGGCTTTAATAGTTTAAAATAAAAAAGGGCCACAAAAAGGAGGAAGGAATGTGGCCCTTTTAAAAACTTTTGTATGTTGCTGATGTTTATAATATACAGATTGATAATAAAAATGTCAATGGAATTCAATTGAAAAATACGCATTTGTTACGTTTATTTGAAAAGAATACCCATTATTTTTATTTTACTGCAGGGAGTGTCATCTAATGAAAAAGACGGGAATTATCGGTGCGATGGAAATAGAAGTCGCTTTGCTGAAGAAGTCGATGAAACCGATGCCGGGTTTGACAGAGATTACGCAGACAGAAATTGCGGGACTTATTTTTTATGAAGGGGTACTGAATAATTCTGCTGTTGTTATTGTCCGCAGTGGCATCGGAAAAGTGAATGCAGCGCTATGTGCCCAGAGGCTCATTCTCCAGTTTGGTGTAACGCAGGTTATCAATACCGGAATTGCCGGTGCAATGGAAAGCGGACTTGGCGTTCTTGATATAGTTGTTTCAACGGATGCACTGTATCACGATGTGGATGCGACCGGTTTCGGTTATAAACGGAC
>DCFS01000108.1:2008-9065 GCA_002319875.1 Treponema sp. UBA1798
AATGGCTTGCCTGCGGCAACCGGTCACCGGATGGTTACGGGACGTGTTGCGTCAGGCGACCAGTTTATATCAGGCAGAGATGACAGAAACCGCATACGTGCAATATGTGACCCTGCTTGTGTTGAAATGGAAGGTGCTGCGATTGCTCATGCCTGTTATATAAATAACATACCGTTTCTTATCATCCGGTGTATGTCGGATATGGCTGATGACGGAGAAGAAGCAACCTATAAATTTAACGACAGGACAGCTGCTGAATTAAGCGCTTCACTTGTAATTGGTATGCTGGAAAAGTTATAATTGAGTAACGGATTCAGCAAGCTCCTTTCAGAGGAGTGTTATATTTTTAATAACTTACCGGAGTTGTTTTTATGGAAAAGAAATATAATGTGGACAGTTTTAATCTGGATCATACGCAGGTAACGGCACCGTTTGTAAGGATTGCTGCCAGGAAAGTCGGGCCGA
This sequence comes from Treponema sp. UBA1798, assembly GCA_002319875.1. Taxonomy (GTDB): domain Bacteria; phylum Spirochaetota; class Spirochaetia; order Treponematales; family Treponemataceae; genus Treponema_D. Next base: position 2,474 of record DCFS01000108.1, read on the forward strand.
AAGGAGATGTCGTTACAAAATTTGATATCCGCTTCTGTCAGCCGAATAAAGAGTTTATGACAACCGGAGCAGTGCATACACTTGAACATCTTGTTGCAGAATATATCAGAGATGAAATGGAAGGTGTTATAGATTTTTCCCCGATGGGATGCCGTACCGGATTTTATTTTACCGTTTTCGGAGATCTGAATGAAGAATATATTGCCGGCCATATGCTCAGTGTGCTTAGAAAAGTCGTGGTATGGGACAAACCTGTTCCGGCAACAACAGAAAAGGAATGCGGTAATTATCGCGATCATGATCTTGAGGGTGCGAAATTCTGGGCAAAAAAATGGATTGAAGGCATAGAACAGCATGGATGGAACTGTTTCAGAAAATAACGTAAGGTAAACCGGTGAATATTCTTCAAAAGTTCAGGGAAACAGCCGTTTCTGTTATTCCAATTATAGGTATTGTGGTTTTACTCGGATTGACGGTAGCTCCGCTGGAAGGAGATCTGATCGTACGGTTTATTATCGGCGGTATACTGCTTATTATCGGCCTCACTGTTTTTCTGCTTGGTATTGATACCAGCATTCTGCTGATCGGTGAGCAGTGCGGTTCGGAATTGACTAAGCGGCGTAATCTGCCGCTGCTGCTCGGTGCGTCATTTGTTATCGGTTTTTTTGTTACGGCCGCAGAACCTGATATCCAGGTTCTGGCTGATCAGGTACGCGGTGTTTTTCCGCTGGTTAACAAACAGCTTTTTATTGTGATGATTGCAACCGGTGTCGGATTTTATATTACGTTTGGTCTGCTCCGGACTGTTCTGCATCTGTCGCTTAAAATAATTCTTGCAATTTCCTATGCTTTCATTTTTCTGCTTGCCGCCGCCGGTCCGCAGCGTTTTATCGGTATAGGCTTTGATTCCGGGGGAGCTACAACAGGCCCGATGACGGTTCCGTTTATTATGGCTCTGGGGCTTGGTGTTTCTGCGGTACGTACAAAGTCCCTGAATGGTACGGAAGATTCGCAGAGTGACAGTTTCGGTCTTACCGGTATGGCGTCTGCCGGACCGATTATGGCTGTGCTGCTTTACGGAATACTGCTTTCCGGGCATACGGATACCGGATCATCCGTGACTGATCCGTCGGCCGGTTACACGGCAATGCAGGGTGTATCTGTGTTTGCACAGATATTCCCTGCTGTTGCAAAGGAAGCTGCTCTGTCACTTCTGCCGGTTGTGGTTCTTTTTGCCGTTTTTCAGCTGATACTGCTCCATATGCCCTCGCATCAGATTTCCCGCATACTGATCGGTCTTGTGTACAGTTATATCGGTCTTGTCATTTTTCTCGTCGGTGTAAACGGTGGATTTATGGCAGCGGGATACCGCATCGGAGAACTGCTGGGAGCTCTGGCTGTTGGAAACGGCGGATGGTGGACAGTACTGCTTGTCGGAACCGGCCTGCTTATAGGAGCTGTCGTCGTATGTGCAGAACCTGCCGTCTGGGTCCTTACTGATCAGGTTGAATCAATTTCCGGTGGTACAATCAGGCGCAAGGTCCTGCTTGTGTTCCTTTCCGCCGGGGTTGCCGTTTCCGTCGGGGTTGCAATGATTCGTGCAGTACTGGGATTTAATCTTATGTATATACTTGTTCCCGGTTATGCGGCGGCACTGCTGCTTATGCCCTTTTGTCCGAAATTGTTTACGGGAATCGCTTTTGATTCCGGTGGTGTTGCTTCAGGACCGATCTGTTCAACCTTCGTACTTTCGTTTACTCTTGGTGTATCGCAATCAGCGGGAAGTAATAACGATGCATTTGGTGTTATTGCACTGGTTGCGATGACGCCTTTGATAGCGATTCAGATTCTTGGCCTGGAATACAGCCGGAAAAGGAAAAATATATGACGGCATACAGTCTGTTGATTTGTATAGTTCCGCATGACAGCGGGGAATTTGTTGCAGAATCGGCAGCGTCAGCAGGTGCATCCGGCGGAACGGTGATTATGGCTCGTGGAACAGCATCCAGCAGTATCCTCAGGGTTCTGGGACTCGGAGATACTTCAAAGGATATTGCATATATTGTTATCCCTTCTGCCCGGAAACAGCAGATTATCGATGCAGTTGTAAAAGCCGCATCGATAAAAAGACAGCATTTCGGAATACTGTTTTCGATCGATGTATCGGATATAATAAAGACCGGTTCTGTTACCGGAGGAGATGATTCTATGACAGCCATTAAAAAGCACCGGATGATTACTATAATAGTGAAACGAGGCTATGCTGATGATGTAATGGCCGCCGCCAGAAAGGCTGGTGCTGGGGGTGGTACTATTATTAATGCCCGTGGTACAGCGAAGGAAGGTGACAAAAAATTTTTCGGCATGGAGATCGTTCCGGAAAAAGAGATGCTTGTGATTCTTGCCGATGAGGAAAAAACGGAGCCGATCATAGAAGCGGTCAAATCTCTGAAATGTCTTGCCGAACCTGGCAGTGGTATAGCTTTTTGTTCTGAGGCTGATGATTTTACGATGCTCGGAAAAGGCAACGGCTGAATATATGGAAAAGCACGGGCCTCTTTCAACGCGGGAGCTTGTTTTGCATGCGCTTTCATCAGTGAAGTCAGATGATGGTTTTATTTCCGGACAAAAACTTGCTGAGGAATGCGGGGTATCCAGAACTGCAGTGTGGAAAGCTGTAAGATCTCTTATTGCGCAGGGAATGAATATCGAAGCAGTAACTAACCGTGGATATCACCTTGCCGGCTATGGAGAAGACTTGAATGGTGATGCGGTTGCTGCTTTGCTTCTGCCTGAATTTTCTGTAACTGTTCTCGTCTATAAAATGCTGGATTCGACTAATACCGAAGCGAAACGGCGGTACCTTCAGTACGGTTCAAAAGTACATAAGACTGCTATTATTGCTGAGCAGCAGACTGCCGGGAAAGGCCGCCTGGGCAGGGCATTTTATTCGCCTGCCGGCAGCGGCATTTATCTGTCGATTCTTTATTCCCCTTCTGGTGGTGTTATAAAGCCTGCCAGAATGACGGCTGCTGCTGCCGTTGCTGTATGCCGTACGCTGGACAGCCTTTATGGTATCAAAACCGGAATTAAATGGGTTAATGATATTTTTGCCGGCGGGAAAAAAATCTGCGGTATTTTGACCGAAGGCGTAAGTAATTTTGAAACCGGTCTGATAGAAACCGCAATCGTTGGTATCGGTGTGAATATCAGTGACGGAGAAAATGGTTTCCCGGAAGATATTGCCGGAGTTGCAGGATCCGTTCTGGGAAACAGGACCGGTAATGTAACCAGAAATATGCTGGCTGCAGGGATAATAAAAGAAGTCCTGCGTATTTACGATGCACAGGATCGCGGTAATATAACTGAAATGGAAACTGTTATGCAGGAATACAGAAATAAATCCTGTATAATCGGTACGACGGTAGACATATATCCTGTAGCGGGAAGCTCTGCAGCAGCGTATAAGGCAAGAGTTCTTGATATCGATAATGAAGCCAGACTTGTCGTATGTAATGACAGGGGTGAGAGGCAGGTTCTGCAGAGCGGGGAAATATCACTTCGCTCCGGTAATTTTTCATCCTGATTGTTGTTAGATAATTTGCTTGATGCTATAATTAAAAATATGATGATTTTATTGAATGGCACGGAGAATGTAGATAATGAGTGATTCAGAATTAGATCCCTCTATTGCGGCTTTACTGGCTAAGAGAGAATCCCTGAATGCAGATGCTTCCGTTACAGAGAAAATGGCATCGGAAGAAGAATCTGTTTCCCCCGCAAGAACCAATGACGTCGATCTGAGCGTAAAAGCTTTTGAACCGGTAACAAAATTTTTTGAAGACACGTCTTCCGGAATATTTGACGATACGTCATATTATAAAACTTCGCTGACCGGAGAAGGGCAGTTTGCCCAGCGTGTGCATACCGTACTTTCAAAATATCTGACATGTAAGGATCCGAAAGACAAAACTGTATACCGCCAGCAGCTTGTTACTGCGTATTGGGATCTGGCAGGTTCGATTGCACCTAAAATGGCAGATCTGTCTACTCCGCTAGCGAAGCGCATGCTTTTACGGTTCGGCATATTACTGCCGTCACTTTTTACACAGGAACAGAAAGAGCTGTTTTCGAAGATAATAATGGAGAATACGACAGGAGAACCTGTTTATTATCTTGATGAATGGTTTAAAGAAATTACTTCGGGCAGAATCAAAATTTCAATGACAGATGAAACCCGTCCTGCACATAAAGCTACCGGGGCAGAAGGCGCAACTGCGGAACAGCAGCGTCTGATGGAACTTCAAAGCAAGAATTCCGGCAAACTGCAAAGTTCGGAGAGCCAGGTTAAAATAAAGGAAACTGAACGGGCTATGCTTGAATCTGAACTGCGCAGTCGTATCGATCAATTGATGGAACATCTGCCGATAACAGGTTTTGAACCGCACCGTATGCCGTATTCAGAAGGCCAGAGAAAATTGTTCGGGGAAATCGGCGAACGTCTTCATTCTCTTTCAAAAAACGATAAAGAACTTACCTTATGTCTGAAAGAGTTTCAGGAAGCAAAAAAGTCGTATGACAGCGTGGAAGATAAACTTCGCGGTGGGCCTGCTGTTATTGAGGTAAATAAAACCGACCTGAATACGGAGATTACGACGGTGCGGCAGATGGCAAAGATGACCATCGGCCGTCAGGGTAACCAGTTTCCTATCTTCAGCAGGGAATTTTATCATTGTCTGCCGAAGGGAACCGGTTTCCGTGAAAATATTATTTCTCTGCTTGCCTGGGTTGAATCTATCGATCCGGGTGCTTTTTGCCGTATTCATAAAAACGTACCCTACCGCATTGTTCCTTATGTATTACTTATACCGACCTATGGGGATTTCGGTTTCTGCTGGGAGCCGTTTGACCGGTATAACCGTATTACCAGCCGCGGACGCATTGTCATACCGATGTATCCGAGAGACTTGACTATATCTGTTTTGCGGGCTGTCGCGGACCTCCGATGGCAGGTTGCGAAAGAAAAAGCTTCATATTACTGGATGGAAGAGGGTATTACGGGGCAGTATTATCAGTGGATAGATTCACAGAAACTTAAGGGAGATCTCAAGTCTTTTTTTGTTGAAGATTATATTCTCTGGATGACTAAAGAAGCTTCCGGGGTACAACGGCTTGATAAAGAAGTCCGGTCTATTTTCTGGCGTTTTATGCCTTTCCCTCAGTCTTTGAAAGAGGAACTTAAAAAACGAAGTCTTGTCTATGCTGAACTTTGCCAGAAAGATATGAACCGCGCAATGTCCGACGGTTACTGATCTGTACAAAGTCCGCTTGTAAAACAGTGACAGACTTTTGCAAACGGACTTTATACCTCTGCAGTTGCGTTCCTGAAATCCGCCTGACTTTTAAAGACGCTTTAAGTATTTTACCGGTTTCCTGTTCAGGATTTTTATATCTTTTACCGTTATCTGTATCTCGGATCATCAGGGTTCGGATGCTTTTTATCGTAGAGATACTGCGCGGCAACTTTCGGATTTATTTTGTCTTTCAGATTAAACTTTATAATAACGAGCCTGATTATCCGTATGGAAAGAAAGAAATCAAGTATTAATCCGCCTATAAGTATTACAGGCATGGCTATCTGTATCGGCATGGAACTGCCGCTGTGAAAAACTTTATAAATCATTAAAGCTGCGATAATAAAGAGGACGAACATAATAGCAAGCGTAAGGATAATATTACAGAAACCTGTTATTATTGCAAATAGAATAGTATTATTCCGTATTTTTTTGTCAATCATGAGTGTCTTCCCTGCTAATAGTTATAATAAAAGAAAGTACAAGAATAGTTCCGCAGATAATAACCGACATATCAGCTATATTAAAAGTCGGCCATCTGTCCAATCCGAATATACCATAAAATTTTATATCAATGAAATCAATAACTCCTTCAGGACGGAATATTCTGTCTGAAAGGTTACCGAAACCGCCTCCGATAATACCGCATATACACCACCGCTGAAGCGTGGTAAAGGTCTGATTACGAAAATAAATAACCAGTACTATTATCAATACTGCCAGCGGAGCAGCGGAAAAAAGTAAACTGCGTATCGTTACCGGAAGAGTATCTCCTACGCTGAATGCAATTCCCGAGTTATTTACATGGATAATACGCAGAAAGTTGCCGAAAAACGAAGCACCAATCGAAAACGGCGGTATGAATTTTACAATGAAATATTTTGTAATCTGATCTAGTGCCAAAAGAACAACCGTGAGGCTGAGTGGAATCATTTTATCTGATATTTTTTTTGTTACAGGCATAACCAGGTTAGTATAGCAAGTTACCTTTATTGCGTAAAGTATACGCTTTTATATTTTTTAGAGGCCTGTAGGAATATCGATAAAGACTGTTTCCAGTCCCTTTTCCCTTTCCAGTTTGTTTCTAACAAGGTTTACACCGATTGTTTCTGTCTGGTAATGTCCTCCTGCTATGACGTTCATCCGGTATTCTTCTATCGGGTGATAGTTCTCATGTCCGACTTCTCCGGTGATGTATGCATCGACCCCGGCTGCTGCAGCCTGAACTGCATCTTCTC
>DCFS01000182.1:0-6204 GCA_002319875.1 Treponema sp. UBA1798
CTTTTCGTTTCATTATCCTGAGTAATCATATCTATATGAACTGGATATATTTTCCCTTCCTCGTTCCCTCCGAAGGAGATCGTCCCGCTCATATCGGTAACATACTGAGAATTTGAATTCTGTTCCGCAAACCAGTCACTGTACACCTTCCATATTACAGCCTGATTTGTAATGAACTCGTATTCAAAGGTATTCTCGTTTACAACATACACACTTACACTTCGTATATTCTGTTTTTCACCGTTCACGGTATCTGAAAACTCAAGAGGCTTGAGGCTGTTTTTCTCCTGGGAGTTTATATTTATTATTATGTCATCATTTTTTGCGGCAAGAATAAAAGCAGAAGCCGTATCGGCGTCTGCATTGTACAGTACATAAAAATCTGCAGATGAATGATTTCCATATACATCAACAGCCGCCACATACGCTTCGTAAAGTCCTTCAATTTTTTCCGACTTGGAAACAGGTATGCTGCCGGTAACGACCGCCGGCAGCATACCGCTTCCGGAAGCCGCCTTTGAAACATACTGGCATACAGTAATTCCGGCAGGAACTGAAGAAGACGGTTTACAGACAAGTTCCGTACCGTCAAATGAAACGTCAAACCATGATGAGTCAGGTTTCATGGCATTGCGGACTACACTGATATTCCTTGAATTTACAGAAATCTTCCCGCCGGTATCTTTTATATAGAACACTAACGTATATGTTCCGTCCTTTACTGCCGAAACATTTATTTCAGCCGTCCGGCTGCCTTCTTCATCCGGGAAGCCTGTTCCGTTCCATTCATATGCCTTTGTATATGTACGATTTTTTATTTCGGATTCTGTCAGAATTCCTGCGGCCGCACAGCAGTCAACTGATTCCGCCTGGCAACCTGATTCCTGCTCTTTTACAGAAACAGCGATTTTCTGTATATTCCCGTCAAGGGCACTTCCGCCGGACAAAGACCCCGTCAGAGCCCTGTAGGAATCAGTTCCGCTGCTGAACGTTCCGGAATAAGAAATATCTTCCGCCCTCACAGGCTCTTTATCAATGCAGACAGAGAAAAAACGTTGCGCAGAATTTCCGGCATTGTCGGATACTTTTATTGAAACACTGTGTCTTCCTTCATCTTTTATAATACATACATACTGGTTCCCGTCCGTCTCCTGAACAGTTACATCCGCCGTGCTGCAGTTTATCTTGAGAGACTGTCTGTTTATCCCCGACGTCCCGTCGGAAATAAGAATACATACATTGTTTTCGCACCATTCATTTTCTGTATATGTATCAGCACCGTCATCAGTTAATTCCATAACAGGAGCACTATTGTCTATTTTTACCGGATATATAGCTGAAGTAAAGATTTTCCCTGCACTGTTTCTTATCCGGAATACAACTTTATACGTACCGCCGCTGTCCACTGTTACGGAATATGCGTCCGTTGATGCTGTACACCAGTTCGTACCGCCGTCCAATGAATACTGCCATGAAGCTAAATCGATTCCCTTAGAGGTGGCTGCAGAAGCAATGAAAGTCATACTGCTGAAATAATCATCAGCATTGTAAGCACCGGAAGGTTCAACAGAAATCTCCAGATTGGAATCCAGAATTTCAATGTTTTCAGTCTCTGTCTGTGCCGTGTTTCCGGCATTGTCCTGAATACTGAATGATACTGAATACACACCGGTCTTATTGAATGTCAGATAAAAATTGGTACCGATGGACTCCAAAGAGTATTCATCTGAAGATTTCCATGACATCCCGTCTTCTGAAATCAGAACACCGGAATCATCCGGTTTAATATAATATGCAGTTCCGTTCTTTATTATCCGGAATGTGTCACTGTTTATTCCGGAATCAGCATCTGCAGCACAAACCCCGATTGTAGTCTCACCTGCATAACCGTATCCGCCTGAAGAAATTGCACCTTGAATGATATTTATCCCGGGTGCAGCAGAATCAAAATATACCGTATAATTTACCGCAGTTTCGTTGCCGAGCTTATCACAGGCCATAAAACAGAACGTATGATTTTCATCACCAGCACATATACTGAGACTGCCGCTTGCAGAGCAGTCTTGATAGCCTGAGTCTATCAATTTTTTTACACTTTTCAGCCCGCATCCCTCATCGGTAAACGTATATGAAAATTCGGCTGTCGTACCGCTGCAATAAATTGAAGAACCGGAAATTCTGCAGTCCCCGGATTCATTTGTAATGGAGCAGACAGGGGCATCCGGATCGTACGGACAATCGAAAACCACATATATATCTCCACTGGATGTGCTCATACCCGAGGAAGTACCAACACTCGCAGAGTATTCACCAGCTACTTTATATTCTGTCTTATCATCGTCAGAGAACCTCTCGAAAGCGATTGAATGGCTGAAGCTGCCAGAAATATCATGCCCCTGAGGCTGCATTTCAAAAACAGCTTTACTGACACTGAAATCTGAAATTCCGCTGTGCCAGATCTTCCCGTCACCATCTCCAGTTTCTTCTATATAATAGTCTCCGCTTGCTACCGACAATGTACACAACAGAGGACCAACAGTTTTCGTAACAGAATTCTCCTGAGCCCAGAAAAATCTGCATATACTGATTAAGCAAAAACAGGACAATATAATTTTTTTCATAATATAGCCTTTATGTATGTTATAATTTTATCTTTAATTATAGTATCAGCTAAAAATTACCATTTGTCAATTATCATATTTCCTTCCTGAAACAGATACCGCGTATTAATAATCGGGGTATCTGCAAAAGTCAGACGAATATTGCTGACGCAGTCGTAGATGTGGTCTCTGCATATTCATCACTCTTGTTCTGGCCAGACCTTTCTTGTTCAATTAATTTCTTTTACGTATGATAATTTTCCGGGATATTTCCATCGCTGTTCCATTTCCATACAGCAGCAGCCTTGGTTTTATTGGTTGTACCGATATTCTTTGCAGCAGTGTAATATTGCTATGAATCAGGAGTCTTAAACTGCACTTAGCACCGGAAGCAATTTTTCCTTTCTTTGAAAGAAAGGAAATGATGTTTTCTAATTTTTTCTAAAAAATAAGGTATTGTTTTTGATATGTTCACTTAGCATGCGGGTTTTGCTCAGCAAAAACCGCTAATTAAAAATCACTCTGTGATTTTTAATTAATGATCTGACTTGAACCGATCCATCTGGTCGTTGCCGTCCTGGCAACTCCTGCCGCGGCGCCTACGTTCGCTGCCGATGCCATCCGTGGCACCTTTTCGGCGCACTTGCGCCGCGCTCACTCCGGCAGCTGGTTCCGTCCCTGTTTTCATTCATAGTTACACTTCAATTCGTTCCTTGAGTGCTTCCTGTAATACCTGCGAAAAGTTTATATTTTCCTTTTCGGCCGCTTCATTCAGCCAATACGGAATAGTAAGCGTTTTCTTTACTGAACGGTTTTTAATTTCATCGCGAACCATTTCGGGACGTCCTTCGACTGGAGAAATAAACGATCCCTGTTCCGGAGGAACAGAGGAAGGATCGGAAGCAACGGGTAAAGTTTCACCATCTTCCAGCATACCAAACAGGTGAAGTGACAACGCTTCACGAGCCATGGACAATGCTTCGTCGAGTGTATCGCCTGCCGATATGCAGCCGGGCAGATCGGGAAAATCTACGGAATATCCACCTGAAGTTAAACGGCGAAAAAATGCAGGGTATAAATATTTCATTTTAAATCCTCCAAATTAAGTCCAGCCTGCCGGATAATACTTTTTACCGTACCTTCGGCAAGATCTTTTTTCGGGTGCGGTACAGTAACCTTGCCCGGTTTCAGCGGATGAACAAGCTGAATATGGGAACCTACCTGATGTTTGACCGTCCATCCGTCAGCTTCAAAAATACGAAGTATATCACGTGAAGTCCAGCTTTTCATAATTGCAATATGACACGTGTATAAATACGTGTCAACTATTTTATGACCTTTTGAAATATGTCCAAGGACAGATAAACCTTTCATCCTTCTTTTTTGTTCGGTACGTGATATTCCGGCTTCCGAAAGTAACCGGATAAAACCTGTTTTTATTCCTTCAGCGGAAACAGGTTAATTACGAGGATTAGATAAACTGTAACGGTTTATAAGGCTGCACGTGTAAGCGGGTTGCATTCCCGTTTTGCAGGACATACAGCGCAGAGAACGGTTTCCCGTTTACGCTTTCTTTTGCTTTCAGGTACTCAGAATCAGGAAGCCAGAAAGAAGAGATAAACTCAATAAAATTGCCGTCTGCCGTATTGCCGGTATACTGTACGGTTTGCAGTAGTTTTTGGCTACAGCGGCAGGTGCCATCCGTGGCACCTTTTCGCGGCACCTGCCGCGCGCGCGCTCCGGTAGTCGGTTCAAGTCCCTGACGACGTGTTAACAAAAAACACCGTAATTATTTGCTTTTTTGATATGTTCACTTAGCATGCGGGTTTTGCTCAGCAAAAACCGCTAATTAAAAATCACTCTGTGATTTTTAATTAATGATCTGACTTGAACCGACCCCTCTGGTCGTTGCCGTCCTGGCAACTCCCGACGGGCGCCTTCGTTCGCTGCCGGTGCCATCCATGGCACCTTTTCGGCGCACTTGCGCCGCGCTCACTCCGGTAGTCGGTTCAAGTCCCTGACGACGTGTTAACAAAAAAACACCGTGGTCTTATTTGACTACAGTGTTGATTTTTTATGGAGATGATCGGACTTGAACCGACTACCTCTTGCATGCCATGCAAGCGCTCTAGCCAGGTGAGCTACACCCCCAAAAGGAATATATGCAATATAACAAAAGAACAGGCGGGATGTCAAGGATATCAATTATGATCATGCCTGATATCTTTCACAGGAACAGGCTGGTTCCAGCGTGAAACCAGCCTGATTTCATTGTGAAACCAGTCTTCTTTCAGTGTGAACTCAGTCTGGTTTCATAAATCTATGAATCACTCAAGTCCGTCGATTGACAGCCAGTCCACGTAAATCGGATGAGCGTCCTTCATTCCTTTACCGTTAAACTGAATCTCAACGGCGTTCGCTTTTCTTACGGATGGAAGTTTCATTGTTCCTTTCTTTTTTCCGAAATCATACGTTTTCTTTGAAAAATCCATTACAAATACATGCCAGCCCGGTCCAATCTCGCTGAACTGCACAGAATCCGCATCGTCGAATTTAAGGTACTTAAGGTTCCATTGATCGTCGCGGACAAGAAACCGTACAGCCGGAGCAGTTTTATCGTCCGTGCAGTACTCTGCGGGAATGTAGATTTTCATGCTCCACACAAGGTTTTTTACCGCCTTAGGGTGCTTTGCCTGCTCGCTGAAATTCTGAATCCAGCCGTAATGAACAGTCATAGGCATGCTGAATGCAATCATTTTGTCTCCGTCGCCGGTATCAACAAAGGAAACGTAATTTGACAGATCAGCCTGCCAGTCGCCGCCGTCCTCATACTGGAGTTTTGACCAAAGACCGCCGGTATGTATGTAGTTCTTTCCACCGTCGGCAGACCATTTTTCAATCTTTGCGTCGGTAAAATTATACGCAGCTTTCTTTTCCTGATCATCAATGCCTTTTGCACCGGTGATGACATCCGAGGGAACAGCAGGGGCATCTTCAGCCCATGCTGTTCCACTAAATAACACGCATACGGTAAATAAAACAATTGCTGCAATTCTGAATTCTTTTTTCATAACATCCTCCTGTCAGAAAATTCAGTACCTGCATTATATATTACCTTATATTGCTAAATAATCAACTAATATTTTAATTTATTTACTACTTTTATTTAACTAAACAAAACAATTTCTTACTTATCCCCTTCAGTATTTTTTTATACCAATTTTCGTAAGAAAACGTACTTTTATATACATAGTACTGCCGACGGGCATTATTCAAAAAAACTTCAACCAATCGTGGGAAAATTTCTCATGTACTTCACCTGTATACGGGTTTATCATTTTATAATGAAGTTCTATACAGGAGGAACTATATGATAAAGAGGATTGCAGCAGTTACGATGATCGCAGCACTCGTCTGCGGAATGGGATTTGCAAAAAGTACTAAAAAAGACGCAAAAAAAATGATCACAGTAGGCTATGCACAGGTCGGTGCAGAGTCAGACTGGCGCACAGCTAATACTGAATCTTTCAAGAGCACCTTCACAGAAGCTAACGGTTACAAGCTTATATTTGATGATGCTCAGCAGAAGCAGGAAAACCAGATC
>DCFS01000182.1:6442-6583 GCA_002319875.1 Treponema sp. UBA1798
AGAAGCAGGAAAACCAGATCAAGGCTATCCGCAACTTCATTCAGCAGGACGTAGACTATATCGTCGTTGCTCCGGTTGTTGAGACAGGATGGGAAACGGTTCTTAAAGAAGCAAAGAAAGCCGGAATTCCGGTAATTCTTT
>DCFS01000211.1 GCA_002319875.1 Treponema sp. UBA1798
GGATGGAAAATTCTTTTTCTCCCTGTTACGGAAATTTTAAATAGCCCTGCGTATTCTGAATATATCAATTATATAGCGCCGCTCGAAAAAAATCGTACAGAGTTTATCAGAAAAGCCGGGGAACTCAGGAAGACTCATCCCTGTGATCTGTTTATCATTTCAATACACAGCTGCGAAGAAGAATACATACGTACCGTAAAAAAATCCCAGCGGGAATTTTATTATGCGCTCCTTGACAGAGGCCATGCAGATATTATCTGGGCGAATCATCCGCATGTCGCAAAAGAATGGGAAATACTGGGAAAAAGCGGCAGCAGCAAGCTGGATAAACTTATAATGTATGCAAACGGCAATACGATCAGCGGTCAGCGCAGAAATCCGCAATTTACGGCTCCTGATTCGGAACACGAATATACCGGTGACGGTTATTTAATCCAGGTAATTTTTTCAAAAACAGTCTATACTGACAGTAGTATACCCTGCAAGGATGAAGATACCGGTATGTTGAAAATTACAGAAATTGTTCCTCTGCTTATTACAACATATATCGATCCGTCCGGAAATTTTATTGTAAAGCAACTGGACGACAGCTTTCTTCAAAACCTCTCCGATCAGGGGCAAAAAAACTGGGCGCTCTATCTGAGTGAGCGAAAAAAAATTATGGAACAAATAAAAGGAAACATTATATGGCAATAGAATACCAGGCCCTCCCCGTCTATGAACAGAAACAGCGTATACTGGATACACTGACAGCGAATAAGGTCATCGTTGTACAAAGTCCTACAGGATCCGGCAAAACAACACAGATCCCCATTATTCTCCATGAAGCAGGTTATTCAAAAAATGGTATGATTGCAGTAACACAGCCGAGACGCATTGCAGCTCTTTCGGTAAGTGAATTCATAGCAAAACAGCTTCACACGACATATCCCGGTCTTGTGGGTTATAAAATGCGCTTTGAAGATAAGACAGATGCAACGACAAAAATAAAAATCATGACAGATGGCATTCTGCTTCAGGAACTCAAGCTTGACCCCTGGTTAAGCAAATATTCCGTTATAATGGTAGATGAGGCGCATGAACGCAGCCTGAATATCGACTTCGTTCTTGGACTTTTGAAGCGAATACTTGCGGAACGTCAGGATTTTAAAGTTCTCATTTCTTCTGCAACAATGAATGCAGAAGCTTTCTCTAATTACTTTGACGGCTGCCCGATCGTAACGATAGACACGGTCACTTACCCTGTTACGATCGTCTACGATCCGCCTGCCATTCCTGCAAGTACAATAACAAATTCTGCAAGCGAAGCGCTTCTTTCTAAAATAGAAACCACGATAGACAGAATACTGGACAACCGTGAACAGGGGGATATTCTCGTATTCCTTCCCGGAGAAAAAATCATAAGGGATTGTATGCAACGGCTCTCTTCTGCAGGTTTCCACGGTAAAATACATATTATTCCCCTCTATGGACGACTGCCCAAGGAAGAGCAGGAGCGGGTTTTCGATCCTGCTCCGTTCGGAAAAAAGAAAGTTATTCTTGCTACAAATATTGCAGAAACGTCAGTAACAATCAGTGGAATAACGACGGTAATTGACACAGGTCTTGCAAAGCTTAACTACTATAATCCCCGGACATTTACTTCAAGCCTGCAGGAATCTCTGGTTTCAAAGGCTTCATGCAACCAGAGGCGCGGCAGGGCAGGACGTACCTGTGCAGGGACTTGTTACCGACTGTATTCAAGAAAAGATTTTGATACAAGGGAAACATATACACTGGAGGAAATCTACCGGACAGATTTGAGTGAAGTTGTACTGAGAATGTCAGAACTTGGAATTACCAATTTCGAGCAGTTTGATTTTATCTCCCCTCCGGGAAGAGAGGGGCTGCTCAGCGCTGTTGAAACGCTGTCTATGCTGAAAGCACTTGACGGCGATAATACGCTGTCGCAGACAGGTAAACTTATGGTTCAATTTCCACTGGAACCAAGAATCAGCCGTATTATAGTAGAAGCAATCATGCACTATCCAGACGTACTGGAACAGGTGCTTATTGCAGCCTCTTTCCTATCAGCCCAGTCGCCATTCGTTCTGCCTCCGGGAGAAGAAATGGATGCACGTAAGGCACATCATGCATTCCGCGATATGCAGGGTGATTTCGTAACCTATCTCAATCTGTTCAAGATATACAAAAATCAGACAAATCCGGCGAAATTCTGTCAGAAAAATTTTCTTGATGAAAAAGTAATGGCAGAGATCGCCAATATAGATGTGCAGCTTACCCAGATTGTTACAGACATGGAAATTCCTGTAACCGGCAGAGGTTCACTTGATGATTATCTTTGCTGCATCGCTGCAGGAATGATCCAGTTTGTATGTATCAGGGAAGGACGTGAAAACTATAGAAGCCTTACAGCAGAACATATTTCCATACATCCCGGATCATGTATGTTCCGGCAGGATCCGCTCTATATCGTTGCCGGAGAAATAGTAAAAACAAGCAGAATGTTTGCAATGAGTGTATCACCTCTCACTTCAACGCTGTTAAGACGCATTGACCCCGATCTGGAAAAACGGCTCGGAGGCAATAAAAAGCCTCAAAAGGCAATTCCTGCAGTAAACGGGAATAATCTGCAGGAAAGCAGAAAAGTAAAAAACAGGGCAGAAACGAAAAATGACGAATCCTCTGTACTCATCGGAGGGACGGCGTTTGTGGTTAAAAAGTTCAAAGGTAAAAAGACTGTTCTGCTTCCCTGGGAACAGTTTAAATATGCTGCAAAAGCAGAAAATGACGAAAGCAGACTTACACAAATAAACGGACTGCGCGGATGTATTTTGCATACCGGTGGTTATGAACTCCTTTCCGGTGAGAAAATGGAACTGATATTAAAACTTGCAAAAACACTTAATCTGGAAATAATTGATGAAAAAGCGTGGAACAGAAAATTGAACATAAATATTCATGACGGGAACAGCATTCTTTCTCTTGTTCCATCTCTTGATAACGTTCTAAGGGTTACTATTGCAAAATCAAAAAGCAGGGAACTCGGCTTTATCTGTCTGTTTACAGACGGAAAAGGCAATTACTGGTTCAAAGTTTCCCGCGGATTCGCAACGGCTGTAAATGAAAGCCTCTCTTCGCTGGAAACACTGGCAGATGTAACAGATGTGACTTTAAACCAGGAACAGAAAGACAAAGTGAACACGTTGTATCGGGTTCTGGACAGTTTATATAGCTGATACCGTATGCAGCCCGTCATTCCAGTCCAAGAATACGGCGGGCTTTTTTCTGATTTACGCCTGCCTTTGCATCGGCTGCGATCGCCTGCACCGTATCTGTAACCGCTGTGTACCGCCTCTGTGCATATATATCCAGACCGGTACCAACAGTCAGCGGATCTCCGGAGCCAAGATAGAGTTTACAGATATCCGCATATTCAGGACGATCATATAAAGCGAACTGTTTACCGAGAGCATACCTGAGGGGTTTTCTCAGATCATTAGCCAGACATTCTTTTGCAAGGTCAAGGATTTCCGCTTTTCCTGCATAACCATATTTCATCAGGGCCGCAGCAGTTTTTGCTTTTGCTGTGTCGCCGGCAGACTTATCCGTTATAATTGAAATCAGGAAGTCATTTCCTTCTTTCGTATTCTGCCGGGCTATAACAGGATAGCAGGCTTCCTTCACAACACCTTCAGGATCATTCTTTGCCCGGTATACAAGATACGGCACAGCGTCTTTTATATCAAGTTCACCGGCAGCCTGTATCGCCTCCAGCCGTACCTTATAGTAGGAATCGCGTATGCCCTGAATAATAATATTTCCGACATCCTTTTCGCCATATTTCTTCAGGCCCCGGATTACGTACATACGGATTGTCGGATCTTTTTCTTCAAACAGTTTTTCTAATACCGGCAGAGATTCCGGCTTTCCTATCATTCCTATTGCTTCTGCAGCATATGCCCGGACGAACATGTTTTCATCAGAGTCCTTTGCAAGTTTTGTCAATTTATCAACTGTTCCCTCTGCCTTTATTTTTCCCAAAACCTTTACGAGTGTCTGCCGCTGGGCAACAGACAGGTCCGTACGGTCAAGGAGATCCGCAATATGGACCGCGTCATCTTCACTGCCTATATCTCCCAGTGCTGAAAGAGCTCCGTCAAAATAAGCAGCATTGTCGCTGTCAAGCAGGGTAAGGACTGCAGGAACAGCTGCTTTGCACTTTACTGCGGCCGTATACACAAACACTGCTGAAACAAGGCTGTTGGACAGATCATACGGGTCATTTAAGACTGTCACCGCATAATCTTCAAGACATGGATCTCCCATTTTTGTAAAATAGCCCAGAATTTTTTCCCGGATACCGGAACTTGTTGTCATTTGAAACAAATCATACAAATCATCTGCAAAACGGGGATCATC
>DCFS01000181.1 GCA_002319875.1 Treponema sp. UBA1798
ATATCGAACAGCCAGCCGAACAACAGTGCAGAAAATGCGTCCGCAGCCATCGCCCCGGCGTATAACAGTGGTAGCGTATCTGCGGGGACAAGACCTGTTTTCATGGTATGCATGGTGATCATAGTGAAGTCGATAAAGCCTGCTGCAAACAGACTGATTGATACTATATAATAGAAGAATCTGCGGTTCATTTTGAACGGCTGTTCTTTTTCAGAAGGTTTTTCGAAGGTTTCAGGCGCCGGATAGCGATGTTTTGCAAACAGTAACAGGATAATGGTAACTGCAGCGGGAATGCCGAGCAGTACGAAACAAAGACGGTATGTTCCGAATTGGGTACTGTTTTTTTTCAGCAGTGTTACGACAAACAGCATAACCGGTCCAAGAAACGCTCCGATCTGGTCAAGAAATTCCTGAATAGCAAACCCTTTTCCCGCTCCGGTCCGGGACGCTGCAAACGATAGAATCGTATCTTTTGCAGGTTTTTTGATGGCTTTCCCCAAACGCTGTACGACAAGGATGCCGCATGCCCATAGCCATCCGTTTTCCGGAACCAGCGCCAGCGCAGGAATCGCGACACAGTCAAGAACATATCCTGCGATAGTCATCGGCCAGTATTTTTTTGTCCTGTCGGTAAACCATCCGCTCAAAAGCCGCAGGGAATAGCCGATACATTCTCCCAGACCTGATACGAACCCGATAGCAGCTGCAGATGCCCCTGCAAGACTGAGGTACGCTCCCATGATACTGGCTGCGCCTTCGTGTGTCATGTCGGAGAAAAGGCTCACGATACCCATCAGTATGATAAAGGACAATGCTGCCGTACCTGCAATTTTTACTTTCACCGCAGTGTATCCTCCGGATACTACCAGTATATGCAGGCGGAACAGGATTGTATATACATATTTACGGGAGCATTGCATTCCGGAGCGTTGGCGTAAAATACTTGTTTTTTCCGGCGTTTCCTTTTCTCCCGGTACTTCAGACTTTTTCTCCGGGAACTTTCAGAAAGAACTCACGGAGCTTTTATCTCTGACTCCCGGTGCTTTTAGATAGAACACCGTGAGTTCTTTCCTCTTTCTCCCGGAGTTCTTCTTAGAAGTACCGTGAGAAAACATCAGGATCTCACGGTGCTTTTTTTCTTTTTTCCGCGATTTTTTGAAACAAACAGTCGGAGAAAGACTGATACATTTTTTCCTGGAATGTGTTGAGCGGGTTCGTCAGGATTTCAATCAGCGTGTCCCGGCGAATTCCCCCAGCAGCACTGCTCCGACACCGGCTGCAAGGCTCAGAAGTGCATACGCAGTTCCCATTCCTCCGTGGCCTTTTTCGAACAGAGAGAGCGTTTCAAGCGAAAACGTCGAGAACGTGGTAAAGCCGCCGCAGAATCCTGTTTTCAGCAGAAGCAGCAGATGTACCGGAACACTACCGCCGCTCTGTTCCGCCCGCAGAACGGCGGCTGCAGTGATGAATCCGATAATAAACGCACCGGCAGTATTTATAATGAATGTCTGAAACGGAAAATCCGTTTCAAGAGGAATCAAACTCACCAGATACCGTAATACGGCACCGAGCGCTCCACCGAAAGCGACGAAGAAAACATTTTTGTACATGATAGCAACTCCATATAGAAAAATCAGACGGCACAAAGTACCCGTGGAATAAAGTTTAATACCGACCGGGGCGCAGTTTATTCGTGCGGAGGGTTTAATACCCCGCCCCTTGGGGCGTATGAAGGGTATTAAATCCTGACTGCAATACCTTTAGAGAACTACATACCCCGCTGCTTGCGGCGGGTTTGTTGATTTAAATAAAAAAAAAACTGACACCTCCTGTAACATACAGAAGTCATCAGCGTTTTGCAGTTTAAAACAGCTGGTATATACCTGCTGTTTAAGGGAGAACCTCTTTCCCTCTTGGTTATCCTATACCGGTACAGATAAAAAATCAAGATTGCGCATTCCGTTATTACAAAATGGCAAGGTCTGCTTCCAGCGCCTGCATGTCCTGCTCTGTAGCAGTGACAAACGGCGATCTCAGTACGTCTTCCATGGTTTTGCTTTCTTCCTGCCATGGGATTTTTGCAGCAAATGCCGGAAAATGTTTTAGTATTACTGCTTTTGCAGCCGGTTCCTGCATGAGCTTTTCAGGACTGTCTTCGATACTGTAAGTCTGACGTCCGTGTTCCTGCATCGTATACGCTATGGTACAGGTCCCCGCGGTCAGCTGCAGTCGTACTGTGCCGTCTTTACAGTCCGCCGCAAAGGGGCCGCACTCAAGATCTTCCGGTATCGTACGAACCCAGGGAAGAACGACGACCGCATCGGCATCGAATGGTACGGTCACGGTCATGGTAAATTTATTCTTCCGTATTTTCCAGGAAATACGGTATGTTCCGTAGGGTGTCTCGACGGAACCTGCGACTGAGGTAAGCCGCAGGTCCGGTTTCGGGGCTATCCGGGCAGTTTTAAATCCTGCTCGGTATTCATCGGGAGAAAGCCCCAATATATCGCGGAATATCCACGACAGAATGGAGCCATACGCATAGTGGTTCAGTGAGTTCATTGCAGTCCCGCTTATACGGCCGTCAGGAAGAATCGAATTCCATCGTTCCCATACGGTTGTGGCCCCCATGCGTACTTCATAGAGCCATCCGGGATAATTTGTGTTGAGCAGCTGGGTATATGCAATGTCGGTATTTCCGCTGGCGGCGAGAGCAGGACACAGGTACGGAGTTCCGACAAAACCGGTCGTAAGTACAAAACCGTTTTCCTTCATTTTGCTCCGGAAGTCACGGAATGTCCTCTCCCGGAATTTTTCCGGAACGAGTCCCATATACACTGCAACTGCGTACGCCGTTTGCGTCTGTACGGCAAGTCTGCCTGCGGTTGTGAAATATTCCGCTTCGAAAGATCTTTTTATTCGTTCTGCCAGCCCGGCATATTTGTTATGGTCGTGTTTCCTTCCGAGCACTGCTGCGGCTTTAGACAGCAGCAGTGCCGAATAATAGTAATATGCAGATGCGATATAGAACCTGTCTGTTGCTCCGTAAACACCTCCTGATACGGAACCGTCGAGGGCAAGCCAGTCGCCAAGCTGATGTCCGCTTGTCCACAGGTATCTGTTTCCGTGTTCCCTGTCCTGCCGGCGTATATAGTCGACCCAGTCCTTCATACTCTGGTACTGGTTCTCCAGAATCCTCCGGTCTCCGGTATGTATATAAACTGTCCAGGGAATAATGACGGCAGCGTCTCCCCAGCACGCAGCTCCGTTAAACGGATAGCGTGGAGCAGGAACGACATACGTAACGCTGCCGTTATGTGCAGCCTGCTCCATTGCAAGATCGTGCATGAACTTCGTATAGAATGCAGTTGTATCTGCCAGATAACAGGCTGTATCCGAAAATATCTGCGCATCGCCGGTCCATCCCATCCGCTCATCACGCTGAGGACAGTCGGTAGCCGTGTCGAGAAAATTACCTTTCAGACCCCAGCGGATATTTTCGACGAGTTTATTCAGTTCCGGATTTGCTGTTTCGATTGATCCTGTTTTTTCCATATCCGAATGAATGACACAGCCTGTAAAATCTGCCGGCTGTATGTTCCCGGGAAAACCTGTCAGGCGTACATACCGGAATCCGAAAAAGGTATAATGCGGACGAACTGTTTCCTGGAAACCGCCTGATATGTACGTAAACACACAGGCGGCTGATCTGAGATTGTCTCTGTAAAAGTTTCCATTTTGCAGGACTTCTGCGAATTCGAGCTTGACGCACTGCCCTTTTTTCAGATCGGCCTGAAATTCGACCCATCCGGTCATATTCTGCTGCATATCAAGAACCTGCTCTCCGGCCGGCGTACGGATCATTACCGGTTTCAGCCGTTCATGAATGGTAACCGGCGGACTTAATCGGGGATACAGCAGTGCGGTATTGTCTTTACCCGGTTTAACGTCATATTCGGTTTTGTCATTGAAAGATGCGTCATAGGTTTCGCCGTCGTAAATACCGTCCCCTGTAATCTGATTTTTTACGGCTCGCCAGCTGCTGTCCGTTCCGATAATCTGTACAGAACCGGTGCTGTCAGTTATATGTATTTCTGCGATACAGGAATACTCGGCTGCCTCATTCTTCTTCGGTTCGGTAAGTCCGTATGTTCCTTTGTACCATCCGGCTCCCGTACGGATTTCGATGCAATTTTCCCCCTGCCTGAAGTCAGCTTCGAATGTCTGATACTGGAGCCATTTGTCGTAGGCGTGTATCCCGGGCAGCAGATATTCATTCCCGGCTTTTTGTCCGTTTATGTATACTTCATAAACGCCGAGTGCAAGTGAATACAGCCTTGCTCTGACTGGCTGCTGCCGGAGCGTAAAATGCCGGATAAAGACAGGCCGTATTGACGTATCAAATACGGGGGTAATGAATATGCCTTTCCACGGGGCGTTTATCCGTTTTGCGGTTTCAAAAAATGCAACATCACTCCAGGCTGTGTCGCCATTATCCGCCTGAACGTATACTCTCCAGTAATATCTGGTCAGCTCCTGCGGTTCAAACGGCAGTTCGAATGCGCATTCGTCGATATCAGAACGCAGTCCGGAATCGAAAACAGGAACTGAAAATGTCGTACCGGCTGCGACCTGTATTCTTGCGCACTGTGTATGTGTACCATCCGTACCGCTTACGGTATACGAAAGTACCGGTTTCCCGAGATAAAAACCGAGCGGATTGTCCAGATGGTTCGTTTTCATACGTCGGATAATCATATATTCCTTTTCAGCCGTTCCGTTTATCTGTGCGGCAGGGGCTGGTGACTGATTTACATTATCTGCCGTATAGCAGCGGCAGCCAGATTTTCATTTCGCCGGGGCCGCGGTTATCCCATGCATAGTAGGGAATGAGATGTACCGGCAGTTCCGAAAAACCGGAATACTGCAGCGGCTGGTACAGTTTTTTGTCTTTTGTCGATCCGCTGCGAAGTTTATATGCAGTTCCCTCCAGTATGGTAAAGCGGTGACCTGAAATGGTCTGCGTTTTTTCTGTCCAGGAACCTGCAGTACTGATGAATAGCCCCTGTAAAGTTTTCCCCGGTACGTCGCAGCTTTCCATGCAGTATACCAGTGGTCCCCGCATAATTGCAGCCTGATTTATATCCTCTTCTACCATATCGTTTGCGGTTACAAGTCTGACTCTGACAGAAAAATCAACGGTAACGCTGCTGCCATGCAGACTTCCTTTATCGTCCAGCTGTACGGTACTATAAGAACCGGCATCCGTATCCGTAAGCCGGCGTACGCTGCCGTCCGGCAGCGTAATTGTACCTGTTTCCACCCAGAACGGTATTCTGATATTGAGATATACTGTTCCAGAGGTTTGTACATTTCTGACTGAAAAAGTGACCGCTCCCGAAAAGGGATACGCTGTTTCCTGAAGCAGTATAAAGTCGGCTTTGTTTTTCAATACGATATGTGCCCGGCTTGCGCCGTACAAACCTGTCCATATCGTATTTTCTCCCAGAGTATAAGCATATTCGGAACTTTGAACCAGGGTTCGTGCCAGATTCGGCGGACAGCAGTAGGATGTTATGTATTCGGTCCTTTCAAGAGGCCAGACCAGTTCGTAGTCAAGGGCTGGTGTCCTGCGGAGCATGTTTTCGTAAAAGAATTTTCTGCCGTCAAGACTTACGGCTGCAAGGTTTACATTGAGCATTACTTTTTCAATTATATCAAAATATACCGCAGCCGGATGCAGCAGAAACATGCGGTACGCCCACAGTACGAGACCTACGTTCGCACATGTTTCGTTATAGGCGGTAATGTTGGGAAGCTGATATTCGTACCCGTATGCCTGATGGACATGCTGGTCGCGGAAAAAATTACCATACGGGGAAACTCCGTTGTACAGGGCGCCGCATCCTCCGGTGATGTACAGTTTCTTTTCAAGAAGGTTATGCCAGACAGCATCGAGAACATGTGAATACTCAGAGTTCCCTGTTTCGGCACAAAGATCGGCTATACCTGCGTACAGATAATTTGCGCGTACCGCGTGTCCTGCGATTGTTTTATGGCTGCGAAGCGGGATCCTGTCCTGATTATCATCCGTACCGTTCCTGACGGAGTCCCTGAGTTTTACGGCACGTTCCGCGAGTGCCAGAAAACGGGTGTAGCCGGTAGTCCGGTACAGTTCGACGAGTCCCATATAATGGGACGGGCAGACAGCCGTTTTTACTTCACCGTTACGTTCTGCCGCCGCATACATTTTTTCGAGGTAACCGGCTGCTTTTACGGCGATATCAAGAAAACTGTTTTTACCTGTTACCCGTTTATGGAGACAGGCCGCTGTAAACAGATGACCGAAGTTGTATATTTCAAAGTCATTGATATCCGCCATTCTGATGCTGCCTTTTCCTGTTTTTTCACTGATAATCTGTTTGGTCGAAATATATCCGTCCTGCTGCTGTGCTTTACCGATCAGCGAAATATAAGTATCGATCTGCTCCATCAGTTTTGTGTTACCGGTACGGCCGGCCGTATATACGGCGGCCTCCATCCATTTATAAAAATCTCCGTCGCCGAACACACTGCCTTCGTGTTGTCCCTGCGTTTCTCCTGCGCTGATTCTGAAGTTCTCAACTACATGGCTGATTTTTTCTGAATCGAACATCTGCTGAAGATGCGGAACAGTGACGCTTTGAATTGTATTTTCCCTATCGTTCCACAGGCCGTCTGTCCATTTGACCGCGTCCCAGGGAAGTCCCGTGACCTGTGCATACTTTGACCGAGTTGTATCTGCTGTCATTCTGTTACCTGCTCCTCTCCGGCTGCCAGTTCATCTGCCATATTCAATGCAAGTATATTCCAGTTAATAAAGCCTCCGTTCATAACCGGTACTCCTGTAAACGGATTATAGTATTCATGCATTTGCCCTGTGGTCCGGATGTCATTTGCCAGCAGTTCCAATGATCTGATGCATATTTCTTCTGCTTCGGAACGGAATCCGTAATTAAGCAATCCTCGGAATACGGCATAATTGGCAACAAGCCAGACCGGACCGAGCCAGTTCGAAGGATTATTCGAAGGATCAAGATTGAACATTTTCTCATCCTGTGCCAGTGTCGTTATACCATACGGACAGTGGAACGTTGCAGTATCCCGGTAATGAGCTGCCAGGAAAGATGCCTGTTCACTGGTTGCAATGCCGGTCAGCATCGGCAGAAATCCTGTCCACATGCGGATTTTTATCGGCAGTGTTTTCCAGAACACTCCGAGTCCCTTGTGGAACCAGTCGTAACTGCGTGTTTTTATATCAACATCTGCTGAATAGAAAAATCTGTCTCTCCGGTCGTACATTTCCGTCTGGATAGCTGAGGACAGTTTTTCGGATTCAGTTTTATACCACGCAGCCCTGTCCGTCCGTTCAGTCTGACGCATGATTTTTTCCATAGCTTTCATTTCTGAAACCATAAAACAATTCAGAAATGTGTTTGCCGTAGATGACTTCGGTCTGCCGAAAGAAGCGGGATCGTTATCCACACCGATCATAATATCATCGCTCCAGACGAACAGGCTGCAGTTCCTGTTATAATAATCACGATAATAACAGGTAAAATAACTTTCGAGCTGGTCCGGAGTGTTTCCGGCTGTTATCCAGGAATAGTCATGTATGAAATCACTGATAAGACAGATCTGCTGGCAGAGGAACGGTTTGTGCATATTCATAAGGACGCCCTGCCTGTGTTTCATGGTAAGATACGGTTCCTGCCACGAGCCGTTTTCGATCATCATCGGTATATAACCGTCCGGAAGCTGGTAATCGAGAAAATTCATGACGTTTCCCCTGGCGTGTTCCAGCACCTGCTGCGTAAAGGTATCGTTATGCGTTTTCTGTGCGAACGGCAGTAACCCGTATACAGACCAGTAGGTGTCCCAGTCCCAGACGTTGCCGTCATAGACAGAGCCGGGATCTATAAACGGATAGCGGATAAAACCGACCGGTTTTTTAAGTACTGTTGCGATATGGTCTGATATGTATTGTGTTACTATGCTTTGATTTTCTGTCATTTTATATTTCCCGGGATTATCCTTTTACGGCACCGGCTGTCATGCCTTCCATAATGGTTTTGTTCAGGAACAGGTACAGAAACAGCAACGGGAATACGCTGAGCGAAACTGATGCAAATATTGCTCCCCAGTTTTTTGAACCGAATTCATCGGTAAAATACAACAGACCTGTCTGGATGGTTTTCAGTTTTGTGTCGCTGACGAATGTCATTGAAAATATCAGGTCATTCCATTTGAAAAAGAACTGTAGTACAAGAACAGTTATTATCGCGTTTTTAAGAAGCGGAATGACAACATACCAGAACATTTTGTATATTCCGCAGCCGTCGATTACGGCGGCTTCCATGATTTCATCAGGGAGCGTCCGTAAATACGCGGTCATCAGATAAATTGAAAGCGACAGGCCGAAAGCTGTATATACCAGTATGAGACTCAGTCTGGTATTTATGAGGCCGGATCTCGTATAAATCTGGAACAGCGGAATGAGTGCAGTAGCTACCGGGACCATAATTCCCATCGTAAAATATTTTGCCACTATAGTACGTAAAGGCCAGTACATTTTTACGAGGGCAAAACTTATAGTCGTTGTCATAATGATGATAAAAAAAAGAGAAATAAAAGTATTTAACAGCGAATTGAAAAAAAATATCCTCATGCTTCCACGGGTCCAGGCATCGATATAGTTTTTGAAATAGAAACCACTGTTTAATGCGTATGCGGGTTTTGACGTCCATTCGGACTGCTGTTTCAGTGATGCGGTAAGCATCCAGAACAGAGGATATAGTTCGACAAGGCAGAGGAAAAAAATAAAAATTGTTCTGAAAACCGGTATCTGCTTTGTTTTATGCATATGTCGTTTTTCTCCTTTCAATAGATATCTTTTGTATCGAGTCTGCTTATAAGTCCGGAACCGGCAACACAGATCAGGAATATAATCAGTGCGATAAGACTGCCGTAACCGACCTTGTTGAATGAAAATGCGACATTATACATGTAAATGGACATGGAGCGGGTTGCATTTCCCGGGCCGCCGTTTGTCAGCGCTATAGCAGATTCAAACATTTTAACTGTTCCTGTAAAACTGAACACCAGAGAGGTAACGGTAACAGGCCTCAACAACGGGGCTAATATATACCTGAAAAGTATAAATCCGCCTGCACCGTCAATCCGTGCTGCATCGATTGTTTCCTGGGGTATATCGAGCAGGGCACCGTAAAATATGACTGAATAAAATCCCATGGCCACCCAGATGTCCATAACGCACAGCGAACCGAGTGCCGTAGACGGTTGCCCGATCCACGGCTGTACCAGATTTTGCAGGCCGATATGTGCAAGTACGGAATTGAGCAGGCCGTAATTCGGCTGGATTTCGTAGATTTTTGCAAACAGTTGGGCCACAGCTACAGTAGGAAGTACGACGGGGAAAAATACCAGTGTTCTCACAACCGCTTTGAATTTCGTGAGCCAGAACATAAACATAAGGGAAAGCAGAAAGCCCAGACCGACCTGTCCTGCCATAACGCAGAGAATATATTTGAGATTGACAAGCAGCGCTGCAAGAAAATTTTTATCATGGAACAGCATCTGGTAGTTTTTCAGTCCGCAGAAATTCCACCGCAGTCCCGGAGATCCTGAATAAAAAGTATAGTAGAATGACCAGACAATCGGTAGCATTACGATAAGTGTGTATATTATAAATCCCGGTACGACAAATATCCCTATAGCTTTTTTGTCTTTCAGCACTTTTGTCATATGTACTCCTGTAAAAGCCCTCAGGCTGCAGTTTGTAAATGAAGGGATTCAGTTGCTCGTTTTTACGGCATACTGTATTGATTTCATATAATCCATTGCACTCATATCTCCTGTTAAAAGTGTCTGCACATTATTCTGGGCTACTGTTGAAACTTCGCTTCCCATAGTCGCTTCAAACCACGTGAAAGCACTCTGTGCATTTCCCAGTTCCTGTAGTACCAGTTTTGTATAATCAGACATCTGTGTATTTTGTACCGTGTATGTATAGCCCTTTACTGACCCCTGAAGTGACATTGCCGTATCGCCGATATGTTCTACAAAATATTTCAGCAGCCAGCCTGTCGCTTCGTCGTATCTGTTTTTACCTATACACAGTATATTGCCGCAGTTCATGGAATATTCCCTGCCGCTGCTTATTGAAGGATCTACAACCGGTATATTGAAAAAGCCTATACCATCTTCGCCTGCAGCATTTGCCGATTTGTCGTTGAGGTTGCTTGCAAACCAGGAACCATTGTAGAAAATCGCTGCTTTCCCGGTAAGGAGCATAGAGCCTGCCGTATTCATATCTACCGTTGTTACGCCTATTCCGAAATATCCGGCTTTTGCCCAGTCCTGTATTTTTTTTGCAGCAGCTACATACGGTGCATCTGTGTACCTGGCAGGATCGGCGGCGGCCTTTTTCATTGCGTCCGCACCGGCAGTACGTACCAGATATGCGTTTATAAGACGTGTCACTCCCCATTTGTCTGAACCGCCGGCGGCCAGCGGCTGGATCCCTGCTGCTTTAAGTTTTGACAGGACCTGTTCAAAATCATTCCATGTCTCGGGCACATCTACGTGAGCTTTCTTAAAAAGCGCTTTATTATACCAAAACCCTTCTATATTCAGGCCCAGGGGAAGATCGTACAATTTGTCGGTTCCAGACAGATTTTTTAACAGCGACACGGCTGACGGACTCAGTTTGTCAGAACAGTTAAACTGTTCAAGAATGGAACCTGTATCCATAATTTTATCTGCGCTGACGAGGTCAAGAATCGGTTTGCCTGATTCATATACGAATATATCCGGCAGATCATTGGATGCAGCCAGTGTCGTAACTTTCTGCCGCAGATCGGAAGATGAAACCAGTTCGTAGTCATAGTCGAAATTCGGATTTTCTTTCTTATAGGCATCGAAAATGTCCGTAAGCAGTACACCATTGTCATTATCCTCCGGCCAAATCGAAAGAATTTTTATTTTTTTCGACAGCTTCGGGTCTTCCGCCGAGGATGGAGAAATTATTTTTTCTGTCCCCGTACCGGACGATGCAGTTTTTTTGCTGCATCCTGCCAGACTGCAGACAGCAACGGCTAAACATAATAAGACGTTCCCTGTTTTTTTCATGTGCTACCTCCTGTTTTCAGTACATGAAAATAGTATCACTCCGTTTTACCGGAATAGCCAGCAGGTATTTTTTTGTAAAATGTTCAAAATTTATAGATTTTGTAATTGAGCCCGCTTTCAAAAAGTCTGGTACTTTTGAAAACCCCTTAATTCACTGCTTTTTCCGGATATGGCCTTTGTATTCATTCGGTGTCATGCCTGTCTGTTTTTTAAAAATATAGCTGAAATAATGATAATCATGATATCCGACCATGCTGCTGACCTGCGAGATCTGATAACCGGAATGGAGCAGTTCACATGCTTTTTTTACCCTTACATCTGTCAGGTATTTTACATAACTTATTCCGACGTTTTCCCTGAACAACATACATAGATATGCCGGATTGAGTCTTACCATATCAGCAATTTCATTCAAACCGATATCTGTATTATATTTTTCAGCAATGATCCGAATAACCTGGCTCACAAGCTGGTGCGGGTTACCATAGGACTTTCCGATCAGAACAGTTGCTATTTGACTTATAATTTTCCGGGCATACTGTTCAACTTCAATATCCGTATATTTTTCTATTTCAGCGTACCCCGCGTGCAGAGCTTTCGGTGATGGGAGTTTTTCATTGATGATTTCTGTCACAGCCGCAAGTATCTTAAATATTTCCTGCCTGAATTCATCCGGTTCCGTGTATATTTTTTTATACCGGGACAGCATTACCTCAAACGATTCTGTCATAAGTCCCGGATCTTCCGTCACGGCTGCATCTATAACACGTTCTTCCGCCTCACATAATTTTCCATCTTTCACAAGCCTTCCTGTTTTTTTATTGATCTTATTTATCGCATCCGTCAGTTTCCTGATCGTAACCGGTTTATCCAGATAATTACTGACGCCAAGTGTTAATGCTCTTCGTGCATATTCAAATTCGGTATAGCCGCTGATGATAATATAATCTGCAGACGGCAGAAATTCACGGCAAGATTCGATAAGAGACAGGCCATCCATACCGGGCATGCGGATGTCCGTGATCACTACGTCGGGACGTTTTTCATAGATCAGTTTTTGTCCGTCGATGCCGTTATAGGCAAAGCCTGCGACACTGTAATCGATATGCTGTTGCGTTATAATTGCTTTTATACCTTCGACGACAATATATTCATCGTCTATTATCACAAGAGTATGCATTATGCCGATTCCTCATATAGTGGCAGTCGTATGGTTACAGTCGTTCCTTTTGCAGGCGTACTCTCAAAACGGATACCGAACAGTTCTCCGTAGTACAGTTTTATGCGTTCCCGTATGTTCCTGATACCGTATCCGCTGTCTATTTTGCTGAGGTCTTCCAGCCCTACACCGTCATCGCGTATAATAAATGTCATAGTATTCTTCACGACGCTGCCGGTAATAGAGAGCTTCCCTTTTCCTATTTTTGGTTCAAGTCCATGATATACGGCATTTTCGACAATCGGCTGGAGAATAAAAGAAAGAATTTTTTTGTCCATGAGCGGTTCATCTATGTCTATTGTCAGTGCAAAACGGTCATGGTAGCGGAAATTCTGGATTTTCATATAGGCAAGGATTTTTTCAATTTCATCCCGAACGGAAATCAGTTTGCTTCCGTTATTGAGACTCTGCTTGAATATATCGGAAAGCGCCTGGACCATATCTGCAATATCATATGCCTTTTTAATGACAGCCATAAAATAAAGAGAATCAAGCGTGTTGTACAGAAAGTGCGGATTGATCTGTGACTGCAGCAACAGGAGTGCCGATTCCCGTTCCTTTATTTCTGCTTTCAACAGTTTTTCATGTAAATCCAGATTATTGTTTACCATGTTCTTGAACTGTGTTCCGATGCAGCCGATTTCCGTGGTATCGAACACGGTCTCGACTTTATAATTACCTTCCCCGACGTCGCGGATCGTTTTTTCAAGTTGTTCCAGCGGACGGCTTATTCTCGCTGCTATCCTGCGGGTCAGAAAGAGCAGTATTCCCATCATAATTGCTCCGGCTGCAACAGCGGTAAGACCAATAAAAAGACTGTCCCGTTGAACTTCGCTTGTCCTGATCGCATTGACTATTTCCCAGTTTCCTGTTTCATTTTTTTGTACGGAAAAAAGATAGGGAGAATGTTCCGGTCTGCTTATATAGGAGCTGAATATCCGGTAACCGGTTTCTGCCGGATCACTGCTGTAAACCAGAGTTCCGGGAAGATCCTGTGGAATTGTATCAGGATTTCTGTCTACAACAAAATAGTGACCGGCAGCATAGTCTCCTGCCGGATTCCCGACAGCAATTTTCAGAATATTTTTTTTTATCAGCAGTACAAGGTAACCGAACCTGGTTCCGTTTTGCGGGTTTATAAGTGTTTTGACAAGCGATATTGTGGAATCGTCCTTGTACAATATGTTATATCCGTAGAAAATTTCTTTTCCCTTTGTTTTATCCGCCGTTTGTATCCATTTTTCCTGTTTCAGAAAGGGCTGCTGGTAGTAGCGGCTCATTTTTCCGGAAATGTTACTAAGTTTGGTATAATATTTAACTTTCCCGCAGGTATTTACGACAAAAACTGTTTGTATGAACAGATTCAGCGACAGCAGCCTTCTGAGCTGGTCATCGATTTTCAGACTGCTGAATGAAGAAAAATAGGGCGAAGAGCTTTTTTCTTCTTCCATGATCTTTTTGAATTCATCGTTCGTAAGCAATGTGCGCGACAGATCAACGATAGAATTCAATTGCAGGTCGATGATATTGCATGATACCTGAAGGTCGTGGATATGAGAAACTTTGTAATTATATTCCATCATTTTTTTTGAAACGGTAAATATGACTATTCCGAGAATAGTCATCGCGATACCTATCAGTGCCGACATGGATACCGTTATCCGGATTCGTATGGAAGCATTATGAAGTATGCCCCTGAACGGAACTTTGATTTTCATAATCTGGTAATTCTTATGGCAATAAACTGCCTGCCGGGTAAATCAATGCGGAAGCAGCCGCTGTGGATTCCTGCGTTGCTAAGAGTTATATTCCATGTATCGATAACATCCACCTGATAAACTTCACTTTTTTCGAATTGAAATTCGCAGAATGTCGGTTGGTACTCGTCCAGATAAAAAAGGTAATAAGCATTTTTATATGCTGCAGCGGCAGCGGTTGCACTGTTGTCATCCCAGTGTTTTATACCGGCAGGTTCCAGTCGGTATCCCGGGACTTCTTTCATTATTTTCAGCAGAAATTGCAGCCGGGGAAGACTTTCACCATACAGACTGCCGCCGTGTGACCACCAGAGTTTTCCGGTCGGGTTGAGAATCGTTTCACTATGTCCGCAGAAACCTCCGCGCACAGCAGCAAGCCAGAACAATCGTACCATACCACGGCCGGTCAGACTGCCCCAGAAGTAATTGAGATTTCCTTCATATCCGGCTTCATCCATAATGACCGGTTTCTGACAGGTATTTCTGAGTCTTTTAATCATATTGGCTGTATCATAGAGTGATGTACGCTGTACAGAACAATGGGTTACCCATGGCTCTGTAAAATCATAGAGCTTCCTGCAGTTATGAATGGAACGTAACCTGCCGTACGGATCGTTTTTTACTATGACATCAGCAAGGAAGTGCCAGTCATTCTCATTTTTTCCGGAACATAAATCATATTCATTTGCGAGTGACCACCAGACGTTTCTATATGCTGAAAATCGTGCCATAACGTATTTCAGATAAAATTCATCCGTTTCCCGTCCCATTATGGAAAAGCCCCAGCGGTCATAGGGGTGAAACAGAATTATATCAGCTTCTATCCCAAGTTTGCAGAAATCTTTTATTCTTTTTTCGAACAGCAGGAAGTGCTGCGGGTTGAATTGGGTAAAATCCCAGTGATTATCCGGATTGTCCGGCAGATATGTATGAAAATTGCTTCTGTTTAAACCGGCTGTAGAGCAGGGGATTCCTTCGAACGGATAACTGTAAGGCTCATACAGATTGTAATCATAATGTTTGGGAAAAATACAGAAGCGGATTTTATTGAACGGAGTATGCCTTAGTGTTTCCAGCGTCTGTTCCTGAAGCGCAACATCCTGGTGGATCCATGCATAGCAGGTTGTTCCCAACTCGATATAAGGAGTTCCGTCTTCATAAGTAAAATAGAATGTATCCGCAACATGTACCGGTCCGTGATTATTTCCTGACGGGGCCGTTACCCTGAATGTTCCTGTTTTTTCACCCGTCTGTATTCCGGCAAAACATGTTCCTTCTATTTTATATTGATATAGTCCTTCATGTGATGGCATAAATCTTACTATATATTCGCCGTTTCCGTTATAGAAACCTGCAACATTTTTCTGTTCGTTCCCTGAATTACTGGTAAAAGAACCTTTGATCGTGTAATCGGTGAACGGATTCCCCTCTGTTTTCCCGGTAAACCGTAATTCAAGCATATCCCAGACTTCAATTTCCTGCATATGACAGTACGCTTCCCTGTTTTGTTGTTATTTTGTGCATAAAAGTCTACAACCGTTTAGGCCAGCTGTCAATTTTCGTCTTTGCTGCAGCACGGTCGTTTTACTGTATGGCCTGAAAATATTTTTTCTTGTAAAATACGTATTTTGCCCGTACAATAAATATGTACGCGTTTTACCGTCGCCAATTTCCGACAGAAAGTACGAAGGAGGCGTTTGTATGAAATCAGATTTCACCGGTCTTACGTGGCAGGAAATCCTTGCCGGAAGCTGCTGCAGCATTGAAGAAGTTGCTCCGGAACTGGGGTTGAGTGATGAAGAAACCGCAGCTGTCAGTGCTATAACGGAAAAATATCCGATGTGCGTCAATCCTTATTATTATTCCCTCATTGATAAAAAAAATCCGGATGATCCTGTCCGCAGAATGTGCATTCCTTCTCCGGTTGAGTTTTCTGCCGGAGGCTGTGAAGATACGAGCGGGGAGTCATCCAATACGGTAGTGCAGGGAATGCAGCATAAATACCGGCAGACGACGCTGATTCTTTCCACAAACCAGTGTGCAATGTATTGCCGGCACTGTTTCAGGAAACGTATGGTTGGCGTTCCCGAGAGTGAAACAGTGCGGCATTTGACGGAAATGATTTCCTATGTAAAGGAACATCCTGAGATAAATAATGTCCTTGTGTCGGGTGGCGATGCATTCTTAAATTCTGACAGCATCTTGCGCAGGTATCTTGAAGGGTTTCTGCCGCTGCCGAATGTCGGTTTTATCCGGTTCGGAACGAGGACGCCGGTTGTTCTTCCACAGCGTATTACGGGAGACCCGGAACTGACGAAACTGTTGTCGGAATACGGAACGGAAAAGAGAGTATATATTGTAACGCAGTTTAATCATCCGAACGAGATAACCATGTGGTCAAAGGAGGCTGTCCGGCAGCTGCAGGCAGCCGGATGTATTATCAGGAATCAGACTGTGTTGCTGAAAGGCGTCAACGATAATCCTGAGGTACTTGGCAGCCTTCAGAACGGTCTTGCTGCACTGGGTGTCGTACCATATTATGTGTTTCAGTGTCGGCCGGTCGCAGGCGTGTTGAACCAGTTTCAGGTACCACTCCTTCAGGGGCTGCATATTTTCAATAGTGCACGAACGTTGATGAACGGCATGGCAAAGAGCGCGCGGTATGTGCTGTCTCATCCAACCGGAAAAATAGAAATTGTAGGAGTACCGGAAGAAGGGGAAATGCTGTTCCGGTATCACCAGTCGAAATTTATGAAGGATGAATCCCGGTTGTTCCGGATGGCGGTATCTGATACGCAGTGCTGGCCTGGCGATATACCTGCAGTTTTTCCCCGGATGCCGGTTCATTAAAAAAATTATCCGGTAATGATATCCATATATGGTTCGATTTTTTCCTTCCATTGGTTGTCACATCGATCAGTATATAAGATATCGCACTGGTTAAACGTAAAACCAAGAACAGAAGAACGTTTCCCGAATTTTGAGGAATCTGCAACCATAATAATTTTATCTGCATTACTGGTTACTTTTTTTCTTATATCCATAGCCTGAAGGTTAAGAAATGAAAACCCTTCTTCCGTTATCCCTGCCGGGGAAAAAAACACTTTTTCGAAGTAGATTCCCTCCAGCATGCTGTTTCCCATAGTTCCTATAATAGTATGGGTTCCGCGTTTCACAAATCCTCCAAGCATAACGGTACTGACGTTGTATTTGTTTTCGAGTGCAAGCGCTATCTCCAGATCATTGGTAACAACCGTAAGCGGCAGGTTTTCATCCAGAGTCTTCGCCAGTGAAAGCATCGTTGTTCCCGTATCGAAAAAAAGTGTTTCATTAGGTTGTATTATTGAAACAGCTTTCTCTGCTATTTTCTGTTTGATATCCGAATTCTGTATCTGCCGGTAGTATATATTTTCAAGGTACTGCTTATTTTTATCATTCCAGATAATTGATCCCTGACTTCTGAATAAGCATCCCTCTTTTTCCAGCTCTTCAATATCACGGCGGACTGTTGATTCCGAAGTGTGGAGTTCCCGGATCATCTCAGTGATCAGTACATATTTATGTTCCCGCGTCATCGCCCTGATTTTTTCCAACCGCTCGAATTTCTTCATTTCAAATTCCTGTATTTATTCTATTGAATTAACTACTGCTTGTATATATTCAGGGCATCAATTTGTTGCTGGCTTAATCTGTTGGCTGCTCCTCCAGTAATAAAATATATTTTTGCATTTTCTTCAATTTCTTCTATAAGATTTAAAGCTGATTCTGCCGTTTTTCCAACTGCAACAACCCCATGATTTGCCAGCAGTGCGGAATTCCGGTTTTCCAGAGAATCTGAGACTTCGACTGCAAGATCAATTGAGCCTGGAATCTTGTATGGCAGCACTGATATGGAACCAACTCTGAGACCATAACCCGGTGTGTAAACCGGTACTTTTCCGCTTTGTAAAAATTCAGGCATACTGGCTATCGCAACGGAATATACCGAATGTACATGTACGACGGCATTGATATCGTTTCTTTTCCGGTAACACAGAATATGCAGCATGGTCTCCTTTGACGGTTTTAAACCGTTGATCGGTTTCCCGTCTTCTATCGAGACAATACTTATTTTTTCCGGTGTTATTTCCTCCAGCGCTGCTCCTGTCGGTGTTATGTATACCTTGTCACCGCATCTGAAGCTGACATTGCCTCCGGTTCCGCTGACCAGCCCTTTCGACTGAATAAGGTGGCAGACATTTACGAAGTCTTCAATATGTTCATTTATTTCCATAATTACTGTCCTGTTTAACTTCATAGTATTTCATTTTACTTCATTATATTTCATTTTGCATGAATGTCAATAAAGTCCTGTTTATACCGGTGATTTTTTATTTATTGAAATATTTTTAATATAAATATTGTGAAGGTACAGATCTGGTATACGATTGAGAATATGGTTACGGATTTTGCTGTCTCCCGAAGTCAGCCTGTTTCTGAAACGATTTTAATAAAGTGCTGAATATCTGAGCAACGTTCAAATATCTGTTATTATCGAAAGCGGTTTTTGAAAAAAACCTTACATTATATATATTAAAGAGTTATATCTTTTATGAAGATAGTTAAAGAAACATTTCTAAAACTGGTCTGACTTTTGAAGACGCTTTATTTGTATTTTAATGGAAATGAGATTCTTAAACTTTACAGTTCCTGAAAACGTACCGGCTTATAAATTCTGTGTAGTGGATGCCTTGTTGTAAATTCGTTTTTCGGTAGCCCTGATAATTTTCTGGAAGTTAAAACTTGACAAATAAGTTTTTTCTGAATATTATAAATGGAATATTTTGAAAAAAAATGAATATTAATGATGTTGACTGAAGGTCAAAGAGGAGTTTGTATGAAGAAAACCAGTTTTTTAAAAGCGGTCGGTCTTACGGCAATTGCCTTTACCGGACTGAGTCTGTTTGCCGGATGTTCAAAGAAAGACACAAATGCTGCCGGTATTACCACAAAGAAAATTATAGTGATGAATATTGGTTCTGCTGTTGCGGATTCCAATCCTTCAACTATTGCTTTAAAGAGTTTTAAGAAAAATGTTGAGCAGCGGACAAACGGGAAGGTTGTGGTCAATGTGTATCCCAACAGCGCTCTCGGCAGTGAAAACGATATGATCGGGCAGCTGATCAGCGGTACGTTGGAAGCTTCCATGCAGATGGGTGCTGCAAACTGGGAAAGTTACAATGAAAAAGCTGATGTGGCTCTGCTGCCCTTCCTGTGGACGGATATTAATGATGCAAGAAATGCGTGGAACGGAAAATTCGGTGAGCGCTTTTCAAAGGAAATCATTGAACCCACTGGCTGCAAGGTGCTTTCAATCTGGGAAAGCGGTTTCCGGCATATGACAAACAATATAAAGCCTGTTGCCAGTCCGTCTGATGTTAAGGGAATTAAATTCAGAACCAATAATAACAGCATGAAGACCCAGATGTTTCAGGCCCTCGACGGCAGTATTGTAATGATGCCGTTCTCGGAAGTGTTTACCGCCCTCCAGACGGGAACTATTGACGGACAGGAAAATCCGCTGGCAAATATTTATACTTCTTCCATTCAGGAAGTTCAGAAGTATCTTTCTCTTACCGGTCATATGTATGATGCAGCTCCTTTCGTATGCAGTATGAAGTGGTGGAATACACTTCCTGCAGATATTCAGCAGATTCTGCTCGAGGAAGCTGCAAATGCGAGAACAGTTGATCTCCAGGAGAATGATGAGGTAAAATTTCTTGATCTGCTGAAACAGTCCGGTATAAAGGTGAACGATGTCGACAGAAAAGCGTTCCAGGAAAAGATGCAGCCTGTCTGGAAAAAATTTACGGATAAATTCGGAAGTGACTGGATTACGCTTGCTCAAACAAAATAGGCTCTGATCCTGATATGAAGTGACTGGCGGACGATGGCAGTGCTGTCGTCCGCCAGTCAATATATGAAGTAAGTGGGGGATACTATGAAAAAAAAGAATGAAGCCCTTGGTACCATTTTACGGGTCTGTAAAATGGTACTGAAAATATTGTGTGCGTTTACGATATGTATGCTCGTGATCATCCTTACCATGCAGGTTGTAAATCGTAATTTTCTCGGACATTCCTTTATCTGGGTTGAAGAGCTTGCCGGCCTTTGTATGGTTTATCTGACCTTCCTCGGTTCTGCACTTGCGACCCTGAATGATACCAATACCAGAGTGGATTTTTTTATCCGGCTTTTTCCGCCGAAGGTAACAATTCTCTTTAATATTCTGACAGATGTTATTTCGATAGTTTTCCTTGGCCTCCTTGGAAAACTGTGCATAAAATCTATGGCAGACAATATGAATAATCTCAGTGCTGCAATGAAACTTCCTGTTTCCGTTAATTACCTGGGAATGCTTGCAGGTATGATCCTGATGATTTTGTTTTTTATGGTAAGAATCTATATGGAAATTGAAAAAATTACCGGAAAAGATCTTTCTGTAATAGAGGAGGCTGTAAAATGACTATGCCGCTTGTCTGGATGTTTGTTACCCTTGCGGTAACTCTTTTTATTGGTACACCTGTAGGACTTTCCATAGCCATCAGCTGTATGACGTTTCTGCTGACAAACGGATATCCGCCGCTTGATATTCTTGTCCAGCGTATGGTCAGCGGAGCTAATTCTTTTACCATGCTTGCCATGCCGCTGTTCGTTTTTGCCGGCTCCCTGATGATGTATGGCAGTACGCCGCGTCTTATGAAATTTGCAAATATGCTGCTCCGGAAGGTTCCGGGCGGTCTGGGGGCTGCATCGATGGCAGCATGCGGCTTTTTCGGAGCTGTATCCGGTTCCGGTGTCGCAAGTGCGGCTGCCATCGGTTCCATTTGCGGTCCCGAAATGATAAAACAGGGCTACCCGAAAGATTTAACAGCCGGCCTGATCGCCGCAGGCGGTACCATGGCCTGTATTATTCCGCCGAGCATCATTATGGTGGTTTATGCTTCGACAGCAAGTGTTTCCGTGGGCGATATGTTCCTTGCCGGTGTCGTACCCGGTCTTCTTACGATTTTCGCACTGATCCTGTTGAACTGTTTTATGGCAATCAGGAGGGAGCAGAAAGAAAAGAAACCGCAGATGCATTATACGAACCATGAAAAGGTATCGATCGCTGCTGATGCGATTCTTCCTATGCTCATGCCGGTTTTTGTACTGTTTGGTGTTTTTTCCGGTTTCTGCACAGCTACGGAGGCTGCTGTTGTTGCCGTTCTGTATTCGTTTATTCTTGCCGTTTTTGTATACCGGGAATTGTCATTCAGAGATTTTTTCAACGCAGCTGCAGACAGTGTCGTAACGTCGGCGGTTATAATGCTGATTATTTCCGCAGCCACTCCGTTCGGCTGGATTCTTTCCACACAGAATGTTCCTCAGCTTTTTGCCGGCTGGCTGCTCGGTATTACCCATGAAAAATTTCTTATCCTGGCATTTTTTTTCCTTATGCTGCTTTGCCTCGGGTGTTTTATGGAGACAGTCTGCATCATTATTCTTGTAACGCCCATTATTCTTCCTATAGCGTTAAGTCTTGGCATGAATCCTGTTCATTTCGGTGTGGCTATGCTGATGAACCTGATGGTAGGTTCCCTTACGCCGCCGCTTTCCGTAAATCTGTTTACGTCGTGCCGTGTTCTCGGTATGAAATACGATGAGGCATTCCCGCGGACTTTGTATGTCATCGCTGTCGTGGCAGTTATGGCTGCGGTAACAATGATCTGCCCTCTGCTTTCGAGCGGGGTAGTAAATCTGTTCAAATAGTACATTCAGGCGGATTATGAATACGAAAGATCTGATTCTTGGAATAGACATAGGAACAACGGGAACCAAGTGTACGTTTTACCGCATCGACGGCAGTCAGGCGGCTTCTGCGTATACGGAATATACGGCTGTCATTCCCCAGCCGGGGTGGTCTGAACAGGATCCTGAGCGGTGGTGGCATGCGGTAAAGGATAATCTGCGCCGTTGTTTCTGCGATCAGAAGATTGAGAGCAGCAGGGTTCTTGTAATCAGTCTCAGTTGTACAAACGCGATGACTCTGGTGGGGACTGACGGAATGCCGCTGTATAATGCGATAACGCTGCACGATAAGCGTGCAGATCCCCAGCTGCAGTGGTTGCGTGAACATGTCGGGGAGGATCGGGTACAATCGGTCTGCTGCAACAGGCTGGATAAAGGAACATTCTGCCTGCCGAATCTGCGGTGGCTGATCGACAATAAACCTGAACTTGTGAGAAATGCGAAATGTTTTCTTATGCCTTCGGGTTACATTATTCATAAACTTACGGATCGTTTTTCCATCAATGAGTCGCGTCTGGATCTGACATCCATAGGTGATTTCCGGTCACACGGATGGAACCTGGATCTGTGCCGGCTTGCACAGGTACCGCAACGGCTTCTGCCTGAGGTGTATCATTCAACCGATATAGTTGGTGAAGTGACGTCTGCAGCAGCGGCTGTTACAGGACTTATGTCCGGTACGCCGGTAACTGCCGGTGTCGTCGATACGGTTGCCGCGACAGTTGCTGCCGGGGCGGTTAATACCGGCGATATGGCAATCACAATCGGCAGCAGCGGACGGATATGCTGCGTCAGCCCGGAAGTCATCTCTGACCGTCGGCTTCTGAATGTTCACAATGCACTTGGCGGCGGTAATCTGATCATACAGTCTGTCGATAATGCCGGCATATCATTGAAATGGTTCCGGGATACGTTTGGTACCGCTCTTCAGACTCAGGCAGCTGCATTACGCGTACCGGTCTATCAGTTAATTGATGAAATTGCTGAAAAGGCAGGTGCAGGAGCTGACGGCATTATTTATCTGCCGTATCTGACCGGTGAAAAAAGTCCCATCTGGGATCCACATGCCAAAGGTGTTTTTTTCAATATCGGTATAGGCTGTTCACTTGGTTCGTTCGCACGGGCTGTTCTGGAAGGCGTTGCATATTCTGTCCGTGATTGTTACCGTCTTGTGTCCGACCGGTTGCCTGGTACGGAATGTATACCGATGGGTGGTGGTGCAGCTTCGAGCCGGCTTTGGTGCCAGATATTTGCAGATGTCCTCGGACATCCTGTTGTTCAGCTGGTAACAAGTGAAACGGAAACTCTCGGTGATATGATCATCGGTGCTTCTGCCATGGGGATAAAAGAAATACCGGTTGATTTCGGTAAAAAACTTGCTGCAAAGGGGACTGTCCTGTACCCTGATGCTGCACATAAAACTTTGTATGATGAAGGTTTTTCCCGTTATTGTTCAGTGTATGATAAAATAAAAGATTACTTTTTCTGATCCATACGCCGGGCATGACAGTCCGTTGCACGAGGCGGTATTGCTTTCCGATAGCGTCAGGAGGAATTAAACATTCCTTGAAATTTATGCATCTTTAATTCCGATGAACGCGGTTACGGATTTTTCCGGCGACATAACAAGCGTATCCATAAGAGACAAACCGATTCTCGTACACGGAAGTACGGAAAAGATATGTTTCTGTACGGACAGTGGTATGTCGCCGTATCCGGGACTGTACCGGGGCCGTGTCGTGCCTCCTGCTGCTTCCGTCTGTTTTCGTATTTCAGCGTTCAAGCTATTTACAAATGATTCAATAAACATTGCTCCTGTTGCCTGCATAACTGCAGCTTTCGCACTGTCTGTCCGCTGTGCTCTTTTTATAAGAATATCAGCTTGTACGCCGATGGTAGCAGCAAAAATGACGACGCGGTTGCAGCCGTGCAGATTCCGTGACAGATCGACGGTTCTTATTTTCAATCCTGCAAATTCGAGTTCCTGGTCCGCAGGCCTGAGAATATCGAATGTATCGTATACGGCCTGCGGTGTGAGTACGGTGCGCATTCCCTCCGTACAGGCATGGATAATCATTGCAATGGACGCGTCGGGCGGCGAACTTTTGCTGTAGCCGAGATAGCGGGACGTTTCTGTTTCATCCCCGTCAAGTGCCGTATTCGGCATGCGGTAAAATATAGAGGACATATATTCAGTATATCCGACAGGCGCAAGTGTTTCTATTGTCTCTGTATGTTATCCCGGACAACCGTGGTATAAAAATGAAGGGAAGTAAGCCCTGAAAAGAAACCGGAAACTACCTGAATATTACAACGGACAATTTTTTACTGTCGTCTTCCGCCTGTTCTTTCGTCACTTTTCAGGAGAAAACAATAGAGACCCTGCCTCCGACTAAGCGGGATCCCGTTAAACGGACATTTTCTCCGGTTGCGGCTTGACCCTATTCTTATCCGCCTGATACGGTATATCTTTCCCATTTCCGGCAGATACGGTACTATAAAGATATGACAGATTACCAGAAAGAGTTTATTGATTTTATGGTTGAGTGCCGCGTACTGAAATTCGGAGAGTTTACGTTAAAAAGCGGCAGAAAGTCGCCTTTTTTTATGAATGCAGGCGCGTATGTAACGGGGAGCCAGCTTGGCAGGCTTGGGCGTTATTACGCTTCCGCAATCCACGATTGTTATGGTGACGGTTTCGATGTGCTGTTCGGCCCGGCATACAAAGGAATACCGCTGAGCGTCGCTACGGTGATCGCTTACAGTGAGCTGTATGGAAAGGAAATACGTTACTGTTCGAACCGCAAGGAAGTGAAGGATCACGGTGATGCGGGAATACTGCTCGGCAGTCCCATAAAGGATGGTGACCGCGTCGTTATTATTGAAGATGTTACCACTTCAGGAAAATCGATAGAAGAGACGTTCCCGATTATCAGGGCTCAGGGCTCTTCTCCCGATGCGGTAAAAATTGTCGGGCTTATGGTTTCCCTGAACCGCATGGAAAGAGGGCAGGGGGCAAAATGCGCGCTTGATGAGATTACCGACCTGTATGGTTTCCCGGCGCGGGCCATTGTTTCGATGAAAGATGTCGTTGAGTATCTCTATCGGCCGGGTAAAGGCGGTGTGATCAGTGATGATATAAAAGAGCGTCTTGATGCCTACTATGCTGAATACGGTGCATAAACTGCCGGAGAAATGGCCGCGGTTTCTTTTTGTATACTTCCTTCTGCTTTTTAATGTCCCGGCTGCAGGTTTCCCGCAGCCGGTGTCTGCCGGTGTTCCTCAGCGGATTGTTTCACTTTCACCGGCCGCAACGGAGATTCTGTGCGCTGTAGGTGCTGAAAAACAGCTCGTGGCCCGTACGGATTTCTGCAATTATCCGCCTGATGTTTCAGCGATCCCTTCAGTCGGCGGATTTGATGCCCGGACGCTGAGCGTTGAACGTATCATTGCCTTCCGTCCCGATCTGGTTTACGCATCGGAAGGAATGCATGATCAGCTGGCCGCAGTCCTGCGTAAGTATGGTATACACGTATATGTATCCGATGCGGACTCTGTCGGTTCTGTACTGGCTGAAATCAGTGCAATAGGTGAAATTACCGGCCATGCGCAGGAGGCGCAGGCTGTCGTTTCCCGGATCAGAGGGATTTTCGACCGGATAAAATCTGCGCTTGCGGGAACTGAACCGGTGAGCGTATACTGGGAAGTATGGAACTCTCCGTATATGACTGCCGGCGGTACGTCGTTTATCAATGAACTTCTTGCCGCTGCCGGTGGTAAGAATATTTTTTCGGATCTGCAGCAGGCGTATCCGGTTGTCAGCGACGAGTCCATTATCGCCCGGAATCCGGCTGTTATAATTGTATCCGATACCGCAGGACAGACACCGCGGATGGTCGCATCCCGTAACGGCTGGAAACAGATCAGTGCGGTAAAAGACAGGCGTATTGCGGTATTGAACGCAGATATTACGACCCGGCCCGGTCCGCGCATTGAAGAGGCTGTAGAGCTCATTGCACAGGTGTTGCACCCCGATGTCTGTTTAGCAGGGAAGGGTAGCCGATGAACCGAAGCGAAGGTTTCCACCCGGCTGTGTCTTCTTTTGTTCCTGTTGCCCTGCTGCTTGCCGTCAGTTTCCTGGCGGCAGCCTCTTTGGGGGCTGAACATATAAATTTTATACAGATGCTGCATCCGGACAGAATGGAAGAGTACCAGAAAATCATCCTGTTTCGGATCCGCCTGCCGCGTGTCATACTGGCACTTCTTGCCGGCATGCTTCTTGCCGGTTCCGGGGCTGTTTTCCAGCTTTTTTTCCGTAATGCGCTTGCGGAACCGGGGATTATGGGGATTTCCGCAGGGGCGACGCTCGGAGCCGTTATTTCCGGGTTTGTCGGACCGGGGATTATCGGAATTATCAG
This sequence comes from Treponema sp. UBA1798, assembly GCA_002319875.1. Classification (GTDB taxonomy): domain Bacteria; phylum Spirochaetota; class Spirochaetia; order Treponematales; family Treponemataceae; genus Treponema_D. The sequence continues at coordinate 26,415 of DCFS01000181.1, forward strand.
TATCCAGTCACTGGGCGCTTTTGCAGGTGCTTTATGTGCTGCGCTTGTCGTTACCATTCTTTCGGCTGTGCGGAAAGACGCCCTTTCCGCTTCCGTGACACTGCTTTTGTGCGGAACCGCGCTCGGAACGCTTTATTCTTCTTTTTCTTCGATTATTATTCTGCTCAATGAGAAAATCCTGCACGGTATGTTCGTATGGATGCTCGGCAGTTTTAACGGAAAGACATGGACCGATTTTATTTTTATTGCTTTTCCGGCTGCTATGGCAATGATACTTCTCCTTTTCTGTTCACACACGCTCGATCTGCTTGCAGGGGGGGAACTGACAGCCCGTTCTCTCGGGCTTGAAATAAAAACGCTTCGTCTGCTTGTTATTGCAGGAGGTTCCCTTGCTGTGTCGGTTTCCGTATGTGCGGGCGGAACGATCGGGTTCGTCGGGCTGATAGCCCCCCATATTGTCCGCCGTATGTACGGAGCTAAAAGCCGTATCCTTGTTCCTCTTTCCATGCTGTGGGGCGGCGTGATTATGCTTCTTTCTGATACGGTTGCGCGTGTTATCGTTGCACCGGCGGAATTACCTGTAGGTATAGTAACGTCGATCCTGGGTGCTCCTTTTTTTATTTCTCTGATTGTATCCACACGGGGAATCCGGAATGCATAGGCTTTCAGTTTCTTTGCTTGACGCCTGGTACGGCAGGACGCAGGTTCTTAACGGCATAACGCTTTCGGTATGTTCAGGTGAGTTACTGTGTCTGACCGGTCCGAACGGCGGTGGAAAATCGACGCTGCTTGCAGTTATGGCGGGAATAGTACCGGAAGGTCTACGTATAAAAACGGAAAACGGTTGTGGTATACCTGTTTTTGACGGAAAACGGCTTGACGGATACAGCCGTAAACAGATTTCCTCACATATTGCCTTTATGACCCAGGATGAAACGATTGCGTGGAATTATCCGGTCCGCGACGTTGTCCTGACAGGCCGTTATTCGCATACTGGTAGCGGTAGCGGTTATACGGTCTGCGATTACGAAACGGTGAACAGGGTTTTATCGGAGCTTGGAATCTCAGGGCTTGCCGACAGACCGGTGCATTCGCTTTCCGGAGGAGAATTCAGAAAGGTCCGTATAGCGCGCGCACTTGCGCAGGAACCTGAAATACTTCTGCTTGATGAACCTGCGGCAAATCTTGATTTCGGTTACCAGCAGATCCTTATGCGTATGATTACGGATATGGCCCATAATATGGGAACCGGTATTATCGCTTCAATACATGATCTGAATCTTGCAGCCTGTTTTGCAGACCGTATCGCGCTGCTTCCTTTACAGGGCTCCTGTCTGGCCGGCAGCGTCCGTGAGGTACTGACGCCGGGAAATCTTGAAGCTGTCTATGGTACGAAAATGGGTGTGTTCAATCATCCTGTATTCGGTTGTCCCCAGGTATATTGGATGGGGCAGCATTGAACCAGTATCTGTGCTGCAAACTGTGTGGTATGAAGCGCTCAGAAGGTATTGCAGCCGGCATTTTAATCACTGTTCCCCTGATATCATATATATGCTATATTGTTATTCATACATAAAATGAAACAGAGTAACAACAGATGACTGATATAGAATATGCAAAGAAGCGTTTTAATTCCGGAAGTTATTCCTGCGTACTTGTAAAAAATGATATTGTTTATACAAGTACGCTTTCAGGGATAGCTCCGCTTGTGACATTTCTGGAGGCGGGGACGGATTTGAAGGGCTTCTCTGCTGCTGATAAAATTATCGGAAAAGCTGCAGCGCTGCTTTTTGTCCTTGCCGGCGTCAGGGAAATATACGGGCAAACGATGAGCGAACGGGCAGTTGCCGTTCTGACTAGATACGGAATTATTTTTTCATGTGGTTTCCTTATTCCCGAGATCATTAACAGACAGGGGACCGGCATGTGTCCGATGGAAAAGACTGTGCTGGATATAGAAGAGCCTTCTGTTGCCCTGACGGCCTTAAAGCAGACAATGGCACGCTTAAAGGCCGGAAATACAAAAAACAATGGCGTTTCTGCTGTCTGATTAAAATATCAGGATTTAAACAGCGAATCCCTAGCGGTGCAGCTGTATTGACAGAGATAGAGGTTCGTCAAAAATATTTGAAACTGATATATTTTCTGCGTCATAGGAATACTGGTCATCGTCTGTCGTCAGTTCCGGTATTCTGATAAAATGGGTGCCTGCCTGTATACGGCAGTTTTTGTTTACATTTATATTGATACCGAGTCCGATACCTGTTTCCGGAACCCATCCTGCTTTATTATTGCCGCCGGGGCCGGTAGACCCCGGATGATCATAGTTGGCATAGTAAAAGCCCATCATTACAGACAGGATATATTCTATTTTTCCATCGTCTTGTGTATACATGAATGACAGTGGTAACCGCCCGAGGAATTCCCGGTTGCCATATTCCGGTATAACATTATGAAGCGATTTTGTATCATTTACTGCATTCAGAGTAAGTGATACATTCGGACGGAAGCCTACCTTAAGGTTGTTGTCGAAGTTGCAGGTAATTCCGAACCAGCTGCCGGCAGAATATAATACGGGGGTAGAGGATACATCGGTTGTGTTTGCCGCACCTGCAAGAGTCGGCATTATGGAACAGGAAAACCCGGTACCGTTATCAGCGTCCGTTCCATATTCAGTTTTAACTGAGAACAGCGGCTGTATTACATCAATATTGTTTGAAGATGAATAACGGTACTGCAGATTTATTTCCCCGGAAGTTCTCAGTATGCGGCCGGCAGAGAGATTCCATGTTTTCCCTGCAGCTATCCCGGGCATGGCCGTTCCTTTCCCGCCGGAGTAACAGTAATCGTAGTATACGAATTTTCCTGCCCAGTTCCCTGGAAAACCGAACATAACAGAGGCCGTTTCATCGGTCATATTCTGCGGCCAGGCTTTATAATTGGTTATTTTTTCGGTATATGAAAAGGTTCCGTATATGCCACTGTATGTACCGGATACTCCCACATTCAGATAATTATTATCGATCCCCGTATAGAGTGAAAGAGCCTGCACCGGAATATCATTCCAGTGCAGAATATCAGCGTAATAATCATAAGGCACACTGAAAACTCCAAACGAAGCATTCCTGACAGCACTTTCTGTCTGGCCAGGCAGTATCCACTGCAGTCCGGCTGTGAAATACAAAACTATAAGACATCTCTTTAAATACATACTTTTTTTCACTCTGTGACTTTAGCAAAAACAGGCATAAAGGTAAATAGTGTAAAGGTATTTTTCAGCGCAGCCTGAGTTTGAAAATCTGCTTCTTTTTATGGAAGTTTTTGAGGTGTCTTAATCCATATACTTTCTGTAACCTGCCATCCGGTATTTTTTATTTCGGTTGCTGCAACCTGGAAAATTCTACAGGGAAGAGAAAATGAAGCATGCCGTTCAATGATTTTTTTTATAAACGGTACTTGCTCTGGTACAAAAGAAAGCAGCGTTGTTTCTTTATTAAATGATGCTGCATATATGATACAGTTTTCGAGGTTCCTGCCGGTTTTTGTAGTTACGCGGCATGGGAACATAATACTGTTGCCCTTTATTACTGGTGCACGGATGGTGAAAGAACTTAATTCAGATCCCGGTTTTTCCGGCTCTCCACTTATATATGTACACCATAACGGGTAATGAGGAAATACTATGCATGGACCGGTGTTATTCGCATTCAAAGCCACACTATTGAGTTCATATACCAGTTTTTTCTGTTCTCTTATTAAGAGCAGCATCTCTGTCGGATGAGGAACGATGACGGTATACATAGCTAAAGTATAGCTCTTTTGGAGTAAACAGTGTAGTATTTGAATATGAAGTTTTTTTCTGGTTTTCGAAAAATATGCTATCTGATGTGTTTCATATTTCTTATAACAGGTATTTTTCTGACAACCCGTGCGTTGATACGCGGACAGGCGGGAGATTCCCGTCTGATGCTTGCTTTCCCGGTAAATACGTCTGTCCGTCAGTCTCCACTCATCGGCCTGGACGGAAACGCCAAAAATGGAACAGTAAAAAAAATATCCGGGGCTCCTTATGCCTATTTTCGTTTTACTGATGCACAGATGACAGAATTCTGGCGGGAATATGAGCAAAACGGGGATGCAGCGCTGGCTCTTACCATATCCTTATTTCCGCAGAAAATACAGGTCAAGACAAAAGAAACCCCTTTTACTTTCGGATTCCTGTATAAAGAGGATTTTCAGTCTGCAACACGACTTTATAAAGAGATAAAAAAAAGGCCATTGGTTACAGCAAATCTTGATGACTTTTCTCAGACGGAACGTTTTACGATTTCATGTTGCTTTCCAGCCTCTTTGCCTGCGGATAAACTTCCGACCGGTTTTTTTGTTTATGGAACCCGGCCATTCTCGATAGACTCTGCGCAGGCTGTACGGGCTTCTGTGGGCTGGAACCGGGAGGCCTGTTTTTTCGGTTTTGCTCCCGGCGGTGGAAAGATAAGTACTTCTTTTGATACTGTAGACTTTACCGGAGCATCAAGCATATTTCCTGGAGAAAACAGTCATGACGTATTGATGCCCGCTGTTATATTCGGATTGTCACCATACGAAAACAGCGGTTCAGTTAGAAACCAAAAGAAAATATCTGTTACGTACGGACATGAAAAGCTTGTTATCTATCGTATAAAGGGGCAAAGAGAAATGAATGTCCCGGCCGCTTCACTGGCGGAACCGTTTACAGCAGTATCTTTTACGGAAAATGCGGATATGGTTAATTCCGTGCTCATGGTACAATCGGAAAAGAAACTACTTCCGTTGAAGGAAGACAGGGTTCTTGTTCCGTATAAGTGTGACCCGGGACTTATACCCGGTTGGAAAAAGGAACGATGGCGTACACATGATTACGAGCTTTTTGAATGGGCGGAATTTCCCGGCATCCTTTTTTTTGATACGCTGGATTATAAGGTCCAAAGCGAATTTTTCCGGCGAATAGCTTTTTATGTCGAAAAAGCCGGTTCCCGCGGGAAACTGCTTACCGATACACAGCTTGACGGCCTGCACGGATACAATGCCCATGATTACAGGGCAGATTCCCTTGTGTCTTTCTTTTCTGAGGCAGAGAAACAGCGCTTTCCTCTCAACGCGAAAGAGAAACTGTTGTGTGATATCCTTATTGCAAATGGTATTATCACCAGGGACAGCAGCGGGCAGCTGTCAGCCGGGCACGGAGCTGTAATTTCTGTTTCCCAGGAATCAGTACCATGGCTCAGAAAACTTTTTATAGCACATGAAGGGTGGCATGGGATATTTTTTACTGATGCGGAATTCCGTAATTTTGTGGCATCCGTATATTACACTATAGATCCTGAAGCATTATCATTCCTTAAGGCTTTCTGGTTTGCAAGAAAACTTAATTATGATCCGTCGGATGTCTATCTGATGCATAATGAATTTATGGCCTATCTGATGCAGCAACCCCTTTCAGCTACAGCTACCTATTTCCTGAGAGCTGCAGGAGAGGAGGAAGTGCGTAAACAGGCGGCGGTCCTTGCCCAATATATTCAAAAAAACCACGCTGCTGCTTTTGAAGATGCTGCTTCAGTGCTTAATGAATATGCCTCTAATCGCTGGGGACTGGCCGCTGGACGGGTATGGATTATTATGCGGTAAAGGTATCCTTTGCAGGAAAAAGATCTGCATTGAATTTCTTTTCTGCAAGAACCGATGTCAGTGGACCGTGGCCCGGCATGAGTACGGTGTCATCCTGCTGACTCAGTATTTTGGATATGATGTTATTCTGTAATATATGTTCGGAAAATTTACTGCTTGTACTTCCGATTCTGCCGGCAGATATCGTATCACCGGTAAAAATTACCTGACCTATTTTATAGATCATCGAGTCCGCTGAGTGGCCTGGGAGCGATGAGTAACGGACAGAAAGTCCTGAAACCGTTATCAGACCGTCGTCTTTAAGTACGGTTGTATCCTGTCTCGCAACTTCCCAGTCGGCAGCGAAGATTTGCGGCGAATATATTTTCTGCAATGTCTTAAGGCCATGTACGTGGCTTCCGTGATTATGGGTTATAAGTATTCCTGTGAGGATATAGCTGTTGCCTTCTATTAAATCGATAATTCCTTCTGTAATCTGGCCGGGATCTATAATAAGTGTTTCTTTTGTCTGTTCATTAACGACAACATAACAGTTCGAGAAACCTGCAATATTTAAATGAAAATATATTTTCAAAACACTTTTCTCCTGATGTATCCAGTATTTTCTGTAGTAGCGGTATGGTAAAAATACACGGATGTGCTTTTACCATGTTTCCCTATAGTCCACCGCTTATAAAAAGTTCGCTGCCGCGACGGTCAAATTCAGCTTCCCGGGTATTTGACATTTTGAATGATACATTCTGCTGCTCCAGTTCACAGAATACCGTTTTTTTTATGTTACAATTGCGGAAAGACGTGTTCACCAGTTTTGCCCTGATAAAGCGTGAATTATATAAATCAGAATCATCGAATGACGACTGATACGCTTCTATACCGCAGAAATTATCCTGGATCATATCGCTGCCTGTAAAGAGAGTGTGAGAAAATGTACAGCCGGCAAACGATGTAAACTGAATATTTGATTTAAGCAGGTTGCAATCGCTGAATGATGCAAAATCAAACATACTCATCCTGCTGCGCAATAGTTCTGAATGAATGTCGGTAAATTTACAATACTGGAAATTGCAACCATAAAATTTTTTGCCGGAAAGATTTATGCCGGAAAAACTAATACCTGCTGCATTCAGACCTACTATTTTATCATGCGTGCTTATATACAGGTAAATATCATTTTTCGCTTTTTCCGGATTTGGAATATGGTCCAGACAGTAACTTCTGCTTCCAGTCAGATTTCCTTCATCATCGAAAACAGACAGTGCTGTTTTCCGGCATGAAGATACAAGGCAGGGATTCAGCATATACATAATTATATCCTATGGTATTGCACTGGTTTAGTCAAATGAATATTATAGTTACATGTGCTGGAAATGCGGTAACTCTATTGATTTATCTCGTCCCGTGTATCGGACATCGGAATGTTCTGAGTGTGGGGCAGATTTGCACTGTTGTAGAAATTGTCTCTTTTATGCACCGGGAAACCATTATGACTGCAGAGAAACGGTGGATGAACCTGTAACAGACAAGGAAAAGGCAAATTTTTGTGACAGTTTTTCTCCTAAAAAGGATTTCGGCGGAAAATCAAGCAATTCCAATGCGGTTTCAAAGTCAAAGGATGTATTTAACAGCCTTTTTGGGAGCCTTACGTGTCTGTAAATTTTGTATTTCTTGATTCTGGTACCGGCGGTATACCGTATATGCAGTGTCTGAAGCAGGTATGCCCGGATGCCCGTTGTGTATATCTGGCTGATGCTGTGCATTTCCCTTATGGTACAAAGACTCCTTCAGAAGTTACGGAGTGTGCATCTTCTGCTGTTGCGCTTATTCTTGAAAAATGGACCCCTGATGCAATCGTGATAGCCTGTAATACTATTTCCGTCACGTCTCTTGGAGAATTACGTTCCCTGTTTCCTCATGTTCCGATTGTCGGAACAGTACCTGCCATAAAACTGGCAGCTAAGGTCTCGATAAACAGAAAAATAGGATTGCTTGCTACCGAGGGAACTGTCCGACATCCGTATACGTTGGATCTCGAAAAAAAATACGCAGCTGATTGTTCGATTGTTTCACGAGCAGATACGGATCTTGTGTCTTTTATTGAGCATTCGCTGTTTACATCGGATAAAGAGGGCCGTAAAAAAGCTGTAAAACCGGCAGTCGATTTTTTTGCGGAGGCAGGATGTGATACTATCGTTCTCGGTTGTACTCATTTTATCCATATGGCTGAAGATATTTCAGAAGCTGCCGGAAACGAAGTTCATGTTATAGATTCCCGGGAAGGTGTCATAAATCAGGCGCTGAAAGTTGCGTCAGAGCAGCATTCATTGAAAAGCCGCCGATCCTTATCGCTTTTTACTACTTTGACCGATTTCTTAAAGGAAAAACCTTCTGATCAGAGTTTATTTGTTACCGGATTCAGAAATCCCGAAGATTTCAGCGAATACCGCCTTTTATGCAATGAACTTTCCATCCCGTGGGGCGGTATTGTTCCGTTGTAGAAAGCCGGATGAAGCGTGAATCAGCACTATTCGGGGTTAATAATATGTAATATAAAGGTTTAATAATTCTGTGAATCTGTTTTAAAACATTGATAGATTTTTTGCACGAGGTGCTATATAATATTCCTTAAATATAGTGTAATAAATACAAAAATGAATTAAGCTATTGTAATTTAAGAATTATCTTATATAATAGGTTTTATGAGAATACTTTTAGTTGAAGATGAAGAGCGGCTTTCACAGGCGCTGGTTGAGATTTTTAAAAAAAACAGAATCGGTATAGATTCCGTTTACAATGGACCTGACGGTCTGAAATATGCCCGGACAGAAATTTATGATGTGATTATTCTTGATATTATGCTTCCCGGTATGGATGGTATAACAATCCTGAAGACCATGAGGGAAGAACATAATTCTGTTCCTGTTCTATTGTTGACGGCAAAAGATGAGGTCATAGATAAAGTTCGCGGACTTGACAGCGGTGCTGATGATTATATGACAAAACCTTTTTCTACTGATGAACTGCTTGCCCGTATTCGTGCGTTGTCCCGGAGAAAAGGTGATGTTAAAGAAGATACGATACTATTCGGGGATCTTACCTTGAATATCAAAAACTGTGAACTGGCTAATAAATCTGGTGAAAGCCTGAAACTCTCTCTCAAGGAATATCAGATTATTGATCTTCTTTTTCAGAATCCGCATCAGGTAATAACAAAGGAAAATATAATTGAAAAAATATGGGGAACAGACAGCAGCGCAGAATATAATAATGTGGAAGTCTATATATCTTTTCTGCGCAAGAAAATGGAATTTCTAAAAGTAAAGACGGAAATTCGTACTGCCCGTGGAATTGGTTATTCTCTTGAAGAAGGGAAATGCATCCGGTTGTAGCAGAGGCAAGTTGTGAATGTTTTCCGTAAACTGCAGATTAAAATAATAGTAAATATTCTTTTAGTTCATGCAATAATACTTGCTGTTCTACTCGGATTGCTGAATTATTACATATATGCATCGAACAGCCGGGAAGCAATCGCGTGTCTTGATCAATTACTTAAAAACGATATGCGGGATGTCGTCGCTTTTGAAAATTACCCGCCGCCATTCAGATTTGGCAGCGGCATAAAACCGCTTTTCGGTTTTCCTCCTCCGCCGGATGCAGTCAGAGGTAGAAAACGTTTTGATATTCACGGTTTACTATTTCCTGTCGATCCGGGAGTTTTTGATATACATAATTATTTTGCCATTCAGGTTTCTTCCAGTGGAAACATAGAAAAAATAGTTGATCAGCTTCATTTGCGGGTGGCAGAAAATGATATTAAGGATATCGCCGCGAACATATATGCTGCCTGCCGCTCTGGTACTTTCCAGGGCGGATATCAGGGAATGTTCTGGAAAGCAAAAAAATACGGAGACGGATATCTCGCGTGTTTCCTGGACCGTGCGGGGGAACTTGGTGTCGAACGCAGGCTCATTTTCGGTTCCATATGTATCTATGGTATCAGTCTTGTTTTTGCACTGCTGTTCGGCTGGATTCTTGCGTTATGGACTGTGTATCCGGTAAAGGAGGATTTTGAAAGACAGAAACAGTTTATTGCAGATGCCGGCCATGAGCTGAAAACTCCTATAGCCGTGATTGGTGCAAATATTGATGTTCTCATAAGTACCTATCCGGAGAATAAGTGGCTGAATTATATCAAGGCAGAAAATCAGAGAATGGGCGAACTTGTAAAGAATATGCTGTATCTCGCAAAAGCTGATGCAAATAGACAGACATTGGAACTCTCTGAGTTTGATCTCTGTGCCGCTGTTAATAGTGTTGTACTTCCTTTTGAAGGTACATTTTATGAACAAGGAAAGCATTTTGAACTCGATGTTCCCGAATCATCAGTGATGATGTATGGTGATGAGCAGAAAATAAAACAGCTGGTTATTATATTGGTCGACAATGCGATAAAGAATTCTGAAAAGGATGCATTTGTTCGTGTATCTATAACGGCGTCGGGAAACAGGCGGGTAATAAAAGTATATAATACCGGTCATGGTATTGCATCAGATGATATAGATAAAATATTTGAGCGGTTTTATCGCGCTGACACATCAAGAGCCCGTCAGACCGGTGGATATGGACTAGGCCTTGCAATAGCCCGGTCAATAGCTGCCGCACACAACGGAACATTGTCTGTGACCAGCGAGGTTGAACACTGGGCGGAATTTACACTTGATATACCTTCCGGTTTTACACATCGACATAATTCTTATTCGTGTGGAGGAAGTAATACCCTGCATATTGGGACGTAATAAAAGGTATTACACCCCGACTGTGACACCTTAAGAGAATATATTGATTAAATCATCAATATTTAATCAGTGTGTCCTCAGAGAACAATATATCCCGCTCTCTGAGGTTGATTGTTGATTTGGAAAAATACCTGATATTTTCTGTTTATTCAGTTACCACCTCTGGAAGATTTTTTTTTTTTTTATTACACTGTTGACATGATCAAACGAAATGCTGGATTTGTAAATTTAACAGCCGGGTATCTGTTCCCGGAAATTACCAAACGTCGTACGGAATATCTTTCTTCTCATACTGGCGCATCGATTATCAGTCTTGGAATCGGAAACACAACGGAACCGATAACACCTTATATTTCAAAAGCGATGTCTGATTATGTTTTATCATTGGGAACCCCTGAGGGATATACCGGGTATGGTGATGAACAGGGGTCTGCAGCGTTGCGTGATAAAATAGCAAATATTCTATATCCCGGAATGGTGAAAAATAATGAAGTTTTTATTTCTGACGGCGCCAAATGTGATATAGGACGTATTCAATGTTTATTTGGCCGGAATGTAACAGTAGCTGTTCAGGATCCTGCATATCCGGTATATGTAGATGGTTCTGTTATAATCGGTGCTGCGGGAAGACAGAATAAAGATATCTGCGGCTATAGCGGAATAATTTATATGCCATGTACCCCTGAAAATAATTTTTTCCCGGACCTTTCAGTTGTGCCTCCCGATTCACTTATATATTTTTGTTCACCCAATAATCCTACCGGGGCCGTTTCAACCAGAAAGGAACTAAAAAAACTGGTGGATTTCGCATTGGCGAGAGGGTGTATTATCATATTTGATGCTGCCTATTCGGCTTTTATCAGGGACAAAAACTTACCGAAGACAATTTATGAAATTCCGGGTGCCCGGGAATGTGCAATAGAAGTAAACTCCTTTTCAAAACCAGCTGGTTTTACCGGTGTGCGGCTCGGGTGGTCTGTTATTCCTGAGTCTTTGGTATTTGAGGATGGAACACCTGTCAGCGCGGACTGGAACCGTATTATGACAACCCTTTTTAATGGTGCTTCAAATATTGCTCAGTATGGAGGACTTGCTGCTCTTGACGGTGACGGACTTGTGGAAATGAAAAGTCTGATCGATTATTATCTGGAAAATGTTTCAGTGATACACGAAGCGCTGGGCTGCGATAATTTTGTAAAAGCCGGTATCGAGGTATACAGTACGGGAAATGCCCCGTATCTATGGGTAAAATTTCCCGCATATAAAAGCTGGGAGATATTTGATAAAATTCTTGAACAGTGCCAGATTATTACTACACCAGGATCAGGATTCGGTCCGGCAGGGGAGCATTTCCTGCGGTTCAGTTCGTTTGGACATCATAAAGATATTCAAACGGCCTGTGAAAGACTTGTAACGTTGAGATTATAAGTTTGTACGGTAGCCGATATTCAGGACAATGGCTTTCTCCCATACATCGTTGAAATCAGACACAGTAGCCTGCAGCATCGTTTGCAGGCTGCCGGATAGAAAAGGTATTGTCAAAAATGGTGACAGCTTGATATTTGGTTCATTTCCATCTTTATAGTTATTTTGTAATACCGATTCAAAATCGGCAATGTTTTTTTCAGGATATGATAATGTGGTATGAAAACCGACTGTAATTGTTGTAGTTCTCCATTGTATCGCATCTGTATAGATCGCTAAATCAAAACCGAATGTATCGTCTATAAAAAAAAGATTTTCTACTGTTTCTTTAGGGAAGCTGAAAAGGCTCATCGTAACCTTCATAGTGCGTCCGGAAAATCTCGGTTCTATAAGCAGGTATATATTATCTGCGCTGAAGTTGAAATCATTGATATCTCTCGTTATCAGCATATCCTGAAAACCGCCTTCAGCAAACAGGCTGTTGCCGTAACGGTTTCCGATCATCATTTCAATACCGGAATGCATATAGAGTTTGTCGATAACAAGGAACACTTTTTCACCACTGGAATTTTCAGAGTTCAGGGGTTCTCCTGACCCCGCTGCGAAGTCCAGACAGAAGTTATCGAATGCACATGCAATCCTGAAGTCCGTATTTAATTCATATTTATCTGTATTTTGATGATTTACATATATATATAAACCTGTTGCAACCGGTTCTGCTCCATAATGTACTATAAAAGAACCTCCTATACCATAGAAGGGGTGAACGGTAGAACCTTTGAGACCGAGCCAGCTTTGTGTCAGCATGGAATCTATCGGTTCTATACCGAAATGTCTGCGCAGAAAAATATCTGAACCGATTGGCTCATAAGTACCTGCAAATATACTGAAGTAATTAAGCAACCCACCAACTGTAAACTGTTTTGTCAGTGACAATTCATCGATCTTAAATTTTGCATCAGTATCTTCAAATATACCGTTGTCGATAATATCTGCGGTCTGCATGGAGAATTCGGTACGAATGGTAATATTACTGGTAAAATCAAATTGTCCGGCAAAAAATGACTGTAGCGTGAGCTGAGGGTCATAATCGTTCGAATCCTGATTTGAAGTGAGATCACCCTTTACACCGGCATTCCCGGTAAAGTTTGATACGGCCGACAGGAAGGAATCTGGTATAAGGAAAAATAGTATAGCCAGAAGGCAATATGTTTTTCTATATTTTTTTAGTTTCATATTTTCTCCTAACTGCTTTATAATCTGAATGTGAAGCTGATGTTCGAAGATCCGGCCTGACTTTTGCATGTGGTTCTATCCTGCCTTTGGCTTACGGATGAGATTCTCGTCTTTGTAATTATCGGCACAACGGATAAAAACACACAGTGCAATTTTTAGTTTTGCTTTTCCGTGTTTTCACTTGACTTATATCAAGGATCCGATAAAATAATATTATATGAGCGATTATCTGGATATCAATAATGAGGAATTACTTAAGGACTTCTTTGCAGAAGCTGAACAGCAGGTAGAGAATCTGGAAAGTAACATTCTGGTTATCGAAAACGATCCTTCAAATCATGAGGCGGTCGATGAAATTTTCAGAGCTGCACATACGCTGAAGGGCGGATCTGCAACGGTAGAAATGAATGAGCTTTCGAGTTTTACACACACGGTAGAAGATGTGCTTGATGAACTCCGTTCAGACAGACTGAAGGTAACAGAACCTGTTATTGATGTTCTGCTTAATTCTATAGATGTTATAAAAGCTATGCTGGAAGCTCGTTCAAACGGGGGCCGGTATTCTGATAATGTAGAACCTTTATTACAAAAGCTCCGTTCGTTTATTCCTGATAAAAAAGAAAAGAAGCAGCGGATTGCTGAACCTAAGGCTGCAGCACCGGTTATACAGAAACCGGTGCCGGTTGTTGCAGCCCCTGTAGTGCAGCGCCCGGCATCTGCTGCAATAACTGAAAGCGATTACAATGAACTGTACCAGGCTTGTCCGGAAGGGCAGTCTCTGTGGTGCGTTACCGTACAATTTGACGAGAAAAATCCGATGAATTCTGTCGGTGGAATACAGGTTTTTGCAGCACTCAAGGCTCTCGGAACAGTTCTCAAAACGGTTCCCGATTTTGATGCCCTTTATGAAGATACTTTTTATCCGACTGTTGTATATTATCTTGCCTCATCGGCTGCTGCTGAAAAAATAGAAGATACGGCGTTTCTCAGCGATGTAACATTGAGTACGGATGCCAAAACTGTGTCAGCACCCTCAAGTGGCACAGCTGCGATACAGCAGACACCGGAAATTCCCGCAGTGGCTGTTGCCCAGCCGGCCTCGTCTATAGAGATAAAAAAGGAGACATCAGGGGCTGTGGTGCCGGTTGATTCAATTGAAAAGCAGAGTGCAGAAAATACAGAGGCAAAAAAAACGGCAGAGACCATAGCATCCGCTAATTTGCATAGTCAGGCAGGATCTGTACTGCGGGTGGATTCCCGCCGTATAGATTCTTTGATGAATCTTGTCAGTGAAACTGTTATAACAAAGGCATCGTTCAATCAGCATGCTTCACAGATGGGTGAATTACAAGTCCAGTTCCAAAACCTGAATGTGTCTTATAAAGAAAAAATACATCGTATGTTCGAACAGCTTCCTCAGTATCTTGAAGAGATCCAGAACGGGGTGTCAGTTAAAAATATTCAGGCTGAGATAACTCAGGAGTTTGGCGATGTCGCGACTTATTTTGATTCATATGAATCTTTCCTGAAGAATCTTGTTGTAAAATATCGTTCGTCAACACAGAATCTGGGACGTATAACGAGTGAACTTCAGGAAGGTGTCATGAAAATCCGGATGGTTCCGATCAGTCAGATTTTCAGTCGTTTCCCCCGGGTTGTGCGCGATCTGCAGCGTGATTTAAATAAGAAAGTTAATCTTGTTATTGAGGGAGAGGAGACCGAACTCGATAAATCTGTTGTGGAGGATCTCCTTGATCCCATTATGCACTGCGTCAGGAATTCTGTAGATCATGGAATTGAAGAACCCTCTGTGCGAAAAGCGGCCGGAAAAAATGAGGAAGGTACACTTACGCTCAAGGCTGCAAATGAAGGGAATATGATCAATATCGATATTGTTGATGATGGTGCCGGTATTGATGTAAAAAAAGTAAGGGCCAAGGCCATAGAACGCGGTCTGATACACCCGGATAAAATTCTTACTGACCAGGAAGCATATCAGCTTATCTTTTTGCCGGGATTTTCGACTTCGGATAAAATTACCAGCGTGTCGGGGAGAGGGGTCGGACTTGATGTTGTTAAGACGATGGTTGATAAGCTGAATGGCTCTGTCACTGTGTCATCCACCCATGGAAAGGGAACTACGTTTAGTATTCGTCTTCCGCTTACACTTGCCATTATACAGGGACTTCTTGTACGTGTAGGAAAAGAGGTATATTCCATACCAATCGTATCCGTAGTTGAAAGCCAGCGTGTACGTATGGAAGAGATCAATACTATCGATAATTATGAAGTGCTGAATGTTCGAAATGAAGTGATAAGCGTGCTCCGGTTAAGCCGCCTGTTTAATATCAGGGAAACAGAAAATAACGAATATTGTTTTATCGTTATCGTTGGTTCTCAGGATAAAAAAATTGGTATTATGGTTGATGGTTTGATAGGGGAGGAAGATGTGGTTATAAAACCACTCCGTGACCAGTTTACCAATTCTCCCGGAATTGCCGGTGCGTCTATTCTTGGTGACGGGTCGGTATCTCTTATTATTGATGTAAGCCAGTTATTGGAACTTGGTGTACGGCAGGAGATTGATGCACAACAGACAGGTGCTGCTGAGGCATAAGGCAGGGGAAAAATATGGATACTTCAGATATGGTGAATAAGCAGGTAACTGCCGAAGCAATTGACATTGATCAGGAAAAGAAAGAAGGACTGTCAGTTATTGATTTTAAGATGATTACTTTTTCTCTTGCCGGTAAAGATTACGCGATTGATATTATGAAGGTTAAGGAGATAGCAAAGGCTGGAAAGTTTACCTATGTACCCAATGCACTTCCT
This sequence comes from Treponema sp. UBA1798, assembly GCA_002319875.1. GTDB lineage: Bacteria > Spirochaetota > Spirochaetia > Treponematales > Treponemataceae > Treponema_D. Next base: position 42,365 of record DCFS01000181.1, read on the forward strand.
TTTGTTTTGGGCGTTTATAATCTTCGTGGTGATATCATTCCAATAATTGATTTTCGTATTTTTTTTAATATTGAAATAGCTGAACATAAAAGCGGAGAACTTGAGAATCTGCTTATTGTTTCGGTTGGAGATCAGACATATGGTGTCGTCGTTGATGAAATAGATAGTGTTGTTGGAATTGAGAAAAGTACCATACAGCCTCCGCATCCGCTTTTTGGCGATATCAATATAAAATATATATATGGCGTTGTTGAAAATAACAGGCATCTGTATATTCTTTTGGATATTGACCGGATATTTACGTCTCGTCTTACCGAAAAGAAGCAAAATGTTTCTTTAGTACAGAGAAGTGTATATGTACAGGCGGAAAAACAGCTTAAGGATGTCTCCCCTGTTTCAAAACAGAAAGCGGCTGATAAAACAGAGGCTGTTGTTTCGCTTCCTGATAAAGTACCTCCTGAAAGTTCAAGCGATTATAGATTTGTCGTAGAAGGACTTGAGGCTTTGAAAAAATTTTATGTCACAGACATAAATGAGGAATGGGTAAAACGCCGGTTTGATTCGTGGATAAAGGAACGTGGTGAAAAGGGGTCGCAGCTTCAAAGTGAGGAAGATGCAGATGCTTTTCTTAAACCTTTCTGGTCGAAAAATTCTGATACCTGGTGGACCTCTGATTATGCGGATGCTGTATATAAGCTGCTGCCTGACAATACAGCACGGCAAATTATCATGTGGAATCCTGGATGCGGTAAAGGATATGAGTCATATTCACTTGCATGTCTTTTGAAAAAAAGATATCCTGATTCAAAGGTCCGGATATACGCGCATGATATTGATTTATTGAATGTATCGAATGCTCCTTTACTTACTATGCCGGAGAGTATAGCAAATTCCTGGTATGCGCCGTATGTTACCCGAAAAGCTAATGGGGAATATACATTTACACAGGATATAAAAGATATTGTTATGTTTGAATACCACGATTGCAGTAATACGAATGCTGTTCCTGTAGTTGATATAGTATTTGCAAGGGATTTTATTTCACTGATGCCTAAACCTGCCCAGATTTCGATTTTCGATGACTTTGAGGAAAAGGTTAAGGGAAATGGTATTGTGATCATTGGTGAGAATGAATCATTGGCAGGTCATACGGAATGGGGTGAAAAGGTGATTAATTCGTTAGTTGTTTATAATAAACAGTAATTATTTCAGAGGAGAATATATGCGAGTAGAGTACATCAACCCGTTTGTCGAAATCTCATATAAAATATTAAAAGAAGTTCTCGGTGGCGCAGAAGTAAAACGGGGTAATCTTTATCTTAAATCGACGGCAATGCCTGTTATGGGGGTTGCCGCTCTTGTTGGTCTTGCAGGTGATGTTGAAGGACGTGTTCTGTTTGATATGACAGAGGATACGGCTTTGAAAATTGCCTCAAAGATGAATAATGAAGATCTTCCGGCGTTTGATGATCTTGCAAAAGCTACTATCAGTGAACTTGCTAATTTGATTACAGCCCAGGCAGTAACAAAGCTGCATGAACTGGGATTTAAATTTGATTTAACTCCTCCTGCGCTATTTGCCGGTGAGAAGATGGAGATCGCTGCTCTCGGGAATACTTCTGAAAATGTTGAGGCTTTGATAGTTCCACTTATTACCGAATATGGTAAAATAGAAATAAATGTTGCGATTCGCGAACGCACATAACTGTAAGGAGCATATACTATGAAAACAAAACAGGATTTTCCTTCAATTAATGAGCGGCCGCCGGAAGGTATCAAGGCCGATGGTACAAAATATCGTATTCTTATAGTTGATGATTCATTATTTGTTGCAAAACAGCTTAATCAGATTCTTACCAGCGAGGGCTATGAAATTATAGCAACAGCTGCCGATGGTAAAGATGGTGTAGATAAGTATAAAGAATTGTGTCCCAATGTTGATCTTGTTACAATGGATATTACTATGCCTCGTATGGATGGTATAACAGCCCTTGAACAGATTATGGCTTTTGATAAGAATGCAAAGGTCGTGATGGTAAGTGCTCTTGGAAAGGAAGAGCTGGTTAAAAAATCGTTACTCCTCGGTGCTAAGAATTATATTATCAAGCCTTTGGATCGCAAAAAAGTACTTGAACGTATAACAGCATCTTTAAACAAATAGTTTTAGACAGCTTGGTATTTATTGCCAGGCTGTCTAAAATATCACAAGCTTATATCGTTTATGTGATTGTATGATGTCCATGCGGATTGAGGATTCCCGCTTCATATATGAGCGGAGACGGGATATGTACGAATAAACGCTTCCACGCTTGGCGATTTGATCTTTGCCCAGTATATTTTTTTCCAATTCTTCAATTGATATATATGTATTACGCCTTTCATAGAGATATTTCAGAAGACGAAATACAGATGGCTGTATTTTTTCCCTTTTACGGAATTCATAGATATTGATTTCTTTTTTTTCAGGTACGCTTTCAAATTCCTCCTGTTGAAATTCTGCTGCTGGAAATGGAAGCGGCTGTTGTATAATGGAAATATAAGGATTAAGGGACGGGGATGAAATAGTTTTTGCTATGATAGTAAATGGTTGCTCAAGAGCTGTGCAGTCTGTATTTTTGATATGCAGACTACACTGGTATAGCCAATAATTAACCCGTATTTTAGGATCCGGATAGGGATCATTATAGAAAATAAGCGGTGCTAAACGCTGTATGTTTTCCATGTAACGATATACATTGAATATGTCATGTTGAAACACCCTATAGTCAAAAACAAAAAGGTCTGGAAGTTTTTTTTTTGAATACATGAGTTGAAAAAATATATCAAGATTATCGAATACGAGCGTTTGAATTTTCTCTTCATTAAGCCTTTTTGCAATAATATTACAGATTTCAGACTGTTTGGTAAAGAAATAAATCCACATTATATATTATAACATTGTTTTTGAGGTATTGAAATTAATATTTTTAAATATTCATATTTTTTTCATGAAGAGGGATTAATCTGAAAAATAAACTATTCAAAAATAGAAGAATTTCTTAATGGATAAAAAAAAGGAATGCTTATGCATTCTATACCAGGCCCAAGAAATAAG
>DCFS01000325.1:0-12763 GCA_002319875.1 Treponema sp. UBA1798
GAAGTTTTGTGTCTGTCTCGGAGATGTTGTAGAACACGGTTATGAGTCTGAATATACAGACTACGTTTCATTTACCGGCAAGCTGTATGATACCTATGGAATACGGACATACACCGTAACCGGTAATCATGACTTATACAACTCCGGCTGGAAATACTGGAGTACCATGGTATACCCTTACACATCATTCTACCGCCTTAAAACACTGGATTTCAGCTGGTATTTTCTTGATTCGGGGAGCGGCTCGCTCGGTACTGACCAGTATGATGCACTGGAAGATGCTATGGACAACGATTCAAATCCAAAGATTGTACTGCTCCACTATCCGATTTATGCTGACGGTACCATATATACCTGCCTTCAGAATACCTACGAGCGAGACAAACTTATTACGCTTTTTGCAAAAAAGAATGTAAAACTCGTACTCGACGGCCATACACATACCTACCATACCTACGATTTCGGAACATTCTACGAATTCAACGTTCCCGGATATCTGGAAAAAGGCCAGTGGGCATTACTCACCGTCAATGAAACGGCAGGCACAGTCAGTGCAGAACTTATCGTAAAATAAACGGAAGTACTTCTTCAGGCAGAATATAATCTGTATATGCAGCAGGGAAATGCATCATGCAGTATCTGTGTTTTCCAACCCGGCATATCCCCGGACCGTTTTATTTTTTATGATCCCCGCTTTTTTCAACATCTTCCGTATCCCATATCACTTCAATCGTACGTTTTTCAATATTCGGGATGCGCTGAAAAAGCCGGCAATCCGCACGATGTACGATAACCCCCCGTCCTATCGAAACATACCCTACTATCGGATCACCGAATTTCGGATTACAGCATTTCGCTATAGTTACCAGAAAGTTTGTCGTATTGCCAATCCGTATTTTACCGGTACCTCGTTTTCCGGTTAGATCAGTACCTTCCGGATGGTGACGGACGCGCTGTTTTTTCTGCGAATATATCGCATTTGCAGCATTGTCCGCAGCTGTTTTTGCAAGAGCCGTTTTATCGGCAAATGTCGGATCATTCTGGGTAAGCCAGGCTCTGATTTTACTTTTCGCCTTGGAAGTTTTTACCATTTCAAGCTGATTTGCTGTCGGATGGGCCTGAGGATTGGTAAGAATATCAATGATCTGTGTATTTTTAAGCGGGATTGAAAGTGGTATAATTTTCCCGTCAGCTTTTGCACCGACTATTTTTTCACCTATTGCTGAATGCACGTGATACGCAAAATCTATAGCTGTCGCCCCGGCAGGCAGTTCAACGACATCTCCTTTTGGAGTGAATACAAAGATTTCGTCTCCAAGAAGATCATTTTTAAGTGTATTGAAAAACGTCTCATCGTTTATATGATCCATACGAAGTTCGCGAAGCTGATTTATAATGGAAAGGTTTTCAACATCAACCACGTCATGGGTCATCCCCTTTTTGTATAACCAGTGACTTGCGACACCATGTTCTGCTACGTTATGCATATCAACCGTTCTGATCTGTATTTCAAGCGGCTTTCCTTCATACATTACGGTTGTATGCAGCGACTGGTACCCATTGGATTTCGGCATCGCGATATAATCCTTGAACCGTCCGTCAAGAGGCTTCCATAAACTGTGTACAATGCCCACCAGCGTATAGCACTCAGATACGGTATTACAGATAATACGAAGCGCAAGCAGATCGTACAGTTCTCCGGCTTCCTTATTACGTTTACGCATTTTCTGATATATTGAATAAAAATGTTTTGCCCGGCTGGTAATCGTAACATCCAGGCCTGCCTTTAAAGCTGCTTTCTGGATTGTCTGTACCGCCTTGTCAAGGTACTGAGCACGTTCGCCTTTTTTCTGAGCGACAATCGCTTTTATCTGCTGGAACACATCAGGATTTGTATATTTAAGGCTCAAATCCTCCATTTCGGTTTTTACGGTCGACATACCAAGCCGGTCTGCAAGCGGTGCCCATATATCAATAACTTCCTGGGCGATTGCCCGCTGGGCAGGAGGTTCAACCGATTTTATATTGCGCATCCGGTCAAGCCGGTCTGCAAGTTTTATGAGTATAACACGGACATCGTCTACCATTGCAAACAGCATCTTACGGATGGAGTCCGCCTGCTGAAGCGTATGATTCTTTATATTCAGATTGGTTATTTTCGTAGTGCCGCTTATAATCTGTAAAACAGTGTCGCCAAACAGGCTGCTTATTTCCCCGCTGCCGACACCTTCCACACTGAGAATATTATGAAACATTCCGGCTATAATACATTCCGCATCCATGTGGCTTTCAGCAAGAATTGATGCGACTCTGATAGGATGGAGATAATACGGTTTCCCGCAACCGCGCTTCAGACTTCCAGTCTTTTTATATAAAAATCTCCAGGCATCGTCGATACGCTTTCTGTCATCTTCCGTATAATCCGGAAACGTCCTGAAAAACGTCTGAAGCAGGACATCAGGATTCGTTTCTTCCGTATTCAAGGCAATATCGCTGACCATAAACCTACTCCCGGATAATAACAATAGCAGAAAACCGGAATATGGGCAATTATAAAGACTCCCTGAAAAAACATGACAGCCTGCTATAATATACAGTTGAGTGAAGCGTTTTCAAAAGTAACAGACATTTGAAAATGGCCCGAGTTATAACAAGTTATTATTCAGATATAACAGGATATTTTTGAGTCCTGCTGGTGATTTCATTATATTGAAACGGTATACTGAATCCTCGGGTAAAATTCAAGCTGAACTTATGCTACTGCTGATCAGATTTTACCCGATACCTTACAGGAGTCCGGCATGAAAAATCGGAAGAACTTCGTATTTTTATTTTTACTTACTCTGTCATCTGTACTCGTTCCGGCTGGCGCACAGGAGCAGAAAAAAGCTTCAAAAACACTGACCGTTGAAGATGCGGAAAAAATTGCTGTTGAACAGAATATTACCATCAAAAGGAATCAGATAACCGTGACCGCAGATAAGCGGGCGAAGGATCACTCATGGAACAGCATCAGTCCGACGCTCACTGCCGGTGCAGGGCTGACTAAACCGAACGATTCTTCATATTACAGTTATGACTGGACGCGCTATGCAAGTGCAGGAATCAGTATTTCGTTTGAATCGTCACTGTTCGCAAGTATCAAAAAGGCCCGCCTGAATTATGAAGAAGGCCTGATTACCTATGAAGAAGCATGCAGAAGTGTTCAGCTGGATGTCCGCTCATCTTTCTACGGACTCCTTTACGAGCAGGAAAATGTTGCATTGCAGCAGCGGAATCTGGAAACCGCAAAACAGCAGTACGAAACGAATCTGTCTAAATATCAGAATGGAAGGGTTTCTCAGATCGACGTTTTGACCGCACAGGTTACGTATGAAAAGCTGAAACCGACCGTTGAATCCGCAGAAATAACAGTTCAGAACGACATGGAATCTTTCAAACAGTTACTGAATATGGATCTCGACACGGATATAACCCTTTCCGGTTCTCTGGATGATATTATTGCGCTTGGTGCGGTTTCTCTGGGGAATGCAAAGGTTGACGATCTTGTGGAAAAAGCAACAGCTGTAGCAACCCTTGAAAAACAACTTGAAATTGCAGAAACCGCCGTCTCAGCAGACCGCTTCAGTGCGTACGGTCCTACGGTTACCGCGGGCTGGACATATAAACCGACAGAAACGAATAAAACTTCAGGCGATCCGAATGATACAGGTACACTCTCTCTGGCTGTTTCAATACCGCTTGACGGTTATCTTCCCTGGTCGGAAAAGGCCGATACTATAGCAACCGCAAAAGATACCGTTGCAGACCTCAAACTACAGCTGCAGAATGAAAAAACAACGGTGAAGGTAAATATACAGAATTACCTCAGACAGATACAGCAGGCTCAGACAACCGTCAAATCTCTTCAGGCAAATATCGGTCTTGCCCAGCAAACCTATGATATGACCCTCGAAGCATATAATCATGGAACAAAAGATCTGCTCAGCCTGCAGACAGCTTCTGATTCGCTGCTTGAGGCAAAAGTAAGTCTGAAATCGGAAGCATATACGCTGATAAAGGCAATTCTGAATCTTGAAAATACGACAGGCGTACAATTTGGTACGCTTGGAAAATGATCCCATTCTTTAGAAGGAAATCGAATATGGCAAAGAAAGGAACACCGAAAAAAATTATTATTACTTCGTTAATTGTTACATGTATTGTAATAGTCTACGTAATTATTGCTGTAAAAAGCAGTGGAAATACCAGCCGGAACAAACGTAAAGTAAGCCAGACAACGTTTTCTGTAAAAACGCAGGAAGCAAAAATTACAACGCTTCATGACTATATCCAGGCAAATGGAGAAGTAGAGGCACAAAGTTCCATTGAGGTATTTCCGGATATCGGCGGTAAGGTTGTAGATGTCAGCGTTTCACTTGGGTCTCCGGTAAAGAAAGGACAGGTTATCGCAAAAATTGATCCGTCAGAACCAGGGTCGAAATATGCACTCAGCCCGGTTACAGCTCCTATCAGCGGAAGTATCGTTTCAACACCCTTGAAAGATGGAACTACCGTAACTACAAGCAGTTCCATTACCACTATAGGCGAAGTCAAAAATCTTCAGATAACCGCTGAAATACCGGAACGGTATGTCGCGCTCCTTAAAACAGGCCTTTCTGCAGATATTACACTGGAAGCATACCCCGGAGTTATTTTCACAGCAACAGTCAGCCGTGTTTCTCCGGTTGTCGATTCATCGTCAAGGACAAAAGAAATTATCCTCACCTTTGACAAAGATGATGACAGAATTAATGCCGGTATGTTTGCAAAAATAATACTGTATACCGTCAACTACACAGGAACGGTTGTTATCTCGGAAGATGCTATTGTCACTAAAAATGACAAAAAATATGCATATGTCATTACAGCTGATAACAAGACAGAACAACGGGAGCTGACGCTCGGCAATTCCGTCGACGGTCTCTACCAGGTACTTTCCGGTGTTACGGAAGGAGAAAAGGTCGTTATCGAAGGAGTCAGTACGCTTTCAAACGGAGTTTCCGTAAAAGATATTACAAATGCTGTAAACACTACATCGACAGCCGAAACCGATGTGGATGAAGTGCCGGCACAGACAAAAAACAGCATCCAGAGCGGAGGGAAATAAATGAATATATCTCAAAAAACACTTTCCCATCCGGTGATGATGCTCGTTATATTTTCCCTGCTTTGTATTATGGGGCTTTTTACTATGAAAAAAGTCGCAATCAGCCTCTTTCCAGATGTAGACAGTCCATATATCATGATCTCAACAACGTATGAAAATGCAGGCCCCGAGGCAGTTGAAAAAACTGTCACAAAAATACTCGAAGATTCGCTGGTCAGCGTAAACAATCTCAAGAACATCACATCGACATCATCTGAAGGCAAAAGCCTTATTATGATCGAATTCGAATATGGAACCGATCTCGATGTCGCGACTACAAATGTCCGTGATAAAATTGACCGGGTTACCGACGATTTGCCCGACGATGCAGAAAGTCCTCTTATTTTCAAAATGGATGCGAACTCGATGCCAATCATGCGTATTGCCGTACGTGGCAACCGGACAAATGATGATTTGAAGGAAATAGCCGAAGACAACATCGAAGATACTCTTGAACAGGCTGATGGTGTTGCAGAAGCATCCGTTTCTGGTGGACGGGAAAAAATCGTGCGTGTAGAATTATCCCAGAACAGGCTATCTGCATACGGACTTACGCTCAGCACAATTAAAAGCAGCCTTTCAAAACAGAATCTTGAACTTGGTGGAGGTAAGATCAATGAAGGAAAAAAAGACTACATTATCCGCACAACCGGAGAATTTTCCAGTGTAAACGATATCAACAACACAGTTATCGAAACGGTAAACGGATATGATGTAAAACTGAAAGATATCGGCAATGCCTTCATGGGGTATGAAGATAAAACATCTGAAGTCTACATCAATGGCGAACCGGGTGTCTATGTATCCATAACTAAGCAGTCCGGTACTAATTCTGTAACCGTTGCAAATGCTGTTTACAAAAAAATGGCGGAACTCAAACAGACGCTGCCATCAGATATAACGCTTGATATCATTGCGGATGATACAAATACAATCCGTGATACTATTCAGACCCTGTTTGATTCGGCATGGCAGGGACTGCTGCTTGCAGTCTTTATACTGTACATATTTCTTTCCAGTTTCAAAAGTACTATCATCATCTCGATATCGATACCGCTTTCTATCATCATTACATTGCTGGCTATGAATTTTGCAGGTATTACGCTGAACATGATGACCATGACAGGTTTGATACTGGGTGTCGGTATGATTGTTGACGCATCCATCGTCATGATAGAAAATATTTACGTGTACCGCACACGGGGAGCAAAACCGAAAGTAGCCGCCATACTCGGTTCTCAGGAAATGATGATGTCTGTTATTTCCGGCAACCTCACGACAATCTGTGTATTCATACCTTTTCTGCTTTTCATAAAAGATCTTGAAATGATGGGACAGATGTTCAAAGGTATCATATTTACTATTGTTATAGCACTTGCATCAAGTCTTTTCGTTGCTATATTTCTTGTTCCTGTCCTTGCGGGATATTTTCTGCCGCTTACAAACCGCGCCGAAAATCCGGTAAAAAATCCGTTTCTGATCTGGCTCTATGGGTTGTTCCAGGGCATGCAGGATAAAATCACTTCCGCCTACCGCAATGCGCTTAAAACAGCGCTTGACCACAGAGCCGTAACGATGACCGTAGCTTTCTGTGTTTTGTTTATCTCATTTGCACTCATTCCAACGATGCGCATCAATATGATGTCAAACAGCCAGGACGATTCGGTAACACTGAATGTAACACTACCGGCGGGCACGAAACTTTCCGAGACAACAACGGTGCTCAAACAGTTTGAAACTATCGTCAAAAGCGAAGTAAAAGGATATTCAAATCTTATAATCAGTGTCGGTACCGGAGGCAATCATAAAAGTACGTCCGGGACATACAAGGGATCCATTTCAATCCGTCTTCCTGACCTTGATAAGCAGATTGATACTGCCGAAACGATACAAAAGAAACTCAGGGCACATTTTACCGATTTCGCCGATGCAGAATTTTCTTTTGATCAGGGATATTCAAAACAGATGACAGGAGATGACCTTGACATTGCAATCCGATCCGATGATCTTACAGCTGCCATGAATACGGCAAAACAAGTAAAAGCTGTCATGGGGAAAATCAGCGACATCGGAGAAATTACCGTTGATACGGAAAACGGACTGCCACAGGTAGAAATCGTTATAGATCGTTCCCGGGCATATTCATTCGGTGTCGACGTAACAACCATAGCAGACGAAATCTACTATGCAATAAATGGCAAGACGGTTACCTCATATCGCAATAACGGTAAGGAATATGACGTAGATATCATGTACCAGCCGAGTGACCGCAAAAAAATCACTGATCTGGACACGATTTACGTAAAAGGCACGAACGGTATGGTAAGCGTTGCGAATTTTGCTACGCTTAAAAAGGGTCTTGGACCTGTCAGCATCGGACGCAAAAACCAGAGCCGGATCGTTCACGTAACTGCCGATATCGTCAGCACAACAAATGCAAACATTGTCGAAAACAAAATCAAACAGGGCATTGCAAACAGCTTTATTATCCCTGACAATGTATCGGTAAGTTATGAAGGTTCCTGGAAGGATATAAAAGAACAGGGATCTGTATATCTGCTTATCATAGCGCTTGCCATCATTCTGGTATTCGGCGTCATGGCAGCCACTTATGAGTCATTTAAGGCTCCGCTTATCAACATGACTACCATTCCGTTCTTTCTGATCGGTGTTGTATTGATTTATAAACTGTTCGGACAGGCACTTTCCATTATGTCCATGATCGGTCTTATTATGCTGGTTGGCATCGTCGTCAATAACGGTATTATACTCGTTGATTATACAAACCTGCTGATAGACCGTGGTTTTAAGATGAAAGATGCATGCCTTGAAGCAGGAGCAAGCCGTTTGCGCCCGGTTCTTATGACAACGCTTACGACAATTCTCGGAACATTACCTATGTGTTTTGCAACACAGGGTATGTCAGCAATGATTCAGCCGATAGGTCTGGCGGTTGTAGGCGGTCTTACTTCAAGTACATTTGTAACTCTGTTCTTTATACCGGTATTATATACATTCGTCATGAAAGAAAAACAACAGACAAAAAGCAGAATCAAACTTCCTTTGACCAACGAAGAAATAGCTGCTGCAAATGCTGCCGATGACAGTACAGAAGAAAAATCGAAACGGGAAACCAGAAAACAGTCACACAAAAATCCAAAAAAAACAGACAAAACAGGAGATGAATGATGTACAGAGCTGAAATAATAGCAAACCAGTCCGTACAGGAAGATATCACGGAACTGCTCGAACAGACTGTCCCTGATATCCTGTACACAATTGTCCCCCTTGTACATGGACGCGGCAAAAAAGACCGCAAACTTGGAACAACGAGCTGGCCGGAAACCAATTTTCTGTTATTTTCATATATTGAAGATAGAAAGATCATTCTGTTTAAAGCCGTAATCGAAGCCGTCAAAAACAGATTTCCCAATGAAGGAATAAAACTTTTTCTGCTGAAATCGGAAGAATAACCAAAACCGCCGCACGTATAAAAAACAATACTTCACTGAGGCGTTTATAAAAGTCAGACTAGTTTTGAAAATGGCTCCACTGGTAAAAAAGGTATACTCCAAATCCGGGGTATACCTTTTTATTTTTGATTTATTTTTTCTGACAGTGAATCCACGTCAGTTCATGCTTATTGTAATTAAGATGGACAACCCGGCTGTCCGTGATTCCGGCAAACTTCGACACAGTATTCCAGTCTGCGCTCCCCTGCATTTTTATTGTGCAGATCATGTTCCGGGTAAGACCGCTTTCAAGCCACATCTGAACCCATGCATATAAACGTTCCGGATAGCAGATAACATCACTGAAGACCCAGTCAAAAACACCCAGATCCTGCGGCTTAAGCGTAAAAGCATCATGCGCCTGAAATGTAACAAGAGGATTCGCCATCAGTTCCGGCGCAAGCTCAGAACGGTCAACGGCAAGAACTGAAGACCCCAGACCGGTAAGTACCCAGGTCCAGCCTCCCGGGCATGCACCTGCGTCAAAGCACCGCTGCCCTTTTCCCGGAAATTCAACTCCGAACAGATAAACTGCCATGGAAAGGCTTTCCTGCAGCTTAAGATACGCCCTGCTCGGAGGACTTTCGTGATCTTCTTCAAACTGTATACTGCCCGCAGGAATACTGCTGGAAGTAACTGCAGAAGCTATAAGCGTATTTTCATCTATAAGTGTATATAAACCGACAGGACTATGCGGTACGGACAGTGGAAATTTTCTGATTTTCAAATTGATATATGGAAGTTTTTCCTGAATAAAACCTGCACGTCTGAACAGCTGGTACTGATAGGAAGCCCAGTTCCGCTGTATCGCTTTCAAGGCACCTGCAGCATCACTGATGGAATCGAAATGGAGCAGAAACGGATCAAGCATAGCTGTTCTGCTCCAGTAGGGAATACCGTCGGTACAATTCCAGTCAGGATAATACAACAAATCGCCATATGAAATTCTTTTTCTCCCTGAAGAATTGAAACGTTCACCGATTTCAGTTTCGAGGAAGCCGGACATTTCAGGAAAAGACAGAAAAGCAGACCCGGGAAGTTTTTCTATACGAACAGGCATACTCTGCCGTCCAGGATTTTTTCAGAATCTTCGGTATCAGAGTCTTCTTCATCCAGCATTTTTATATAAGCATTCAGACGGGCAGTATCAGGTGAACGCAGTACCTCAAAACCGATTTCCGTATAACCGTTGGCTTCCTGAATCCACTGCGGATGACACAGAAGAATAAAAACACCGGCATTCCGCTTACGGGAGGGACGTATTTTTAATTCGTAATCATTATCAATATCTATCTTAACGGATAACGGGAAACGTACTCTGCAGCCATGAAGGCTGATATCTTCAAGTACACCAGGAAGAAGGCTGATGTCGGGAGCATCCACACGCCCGCAGTCAGCAAACCTCGGCAATTTCCTGCTTACTATACTCATATACTTTAGTATGCGCTTTTTAGGCCTTATCGTCAAGTCACGCTGTCCGGACATCATAACTGCAGACAGAATCGAAAACTTGATTTATTTATCCGGGCGATGTATCATATAAGTATGACATTCGATCAGGCTTTAATTGCGCTGAATATCAACAGGGAGGAAACTCTCCGTCGTTTTTCGGGAAATATGGAACTGATGAAGCATTTTATTCTCCAGTTCCCGCAGGACAAAACATTCGATCAGTTCCAGAAAGCCTATAAAGAAGAAAACTGGAAAGATGTTGAAAATGCAGTACATACCCTTAAAGGAATAAGCGGAAACCTGGGATTTACCGCAATGTACGGATTGACAACAACGCTCGTTACCCATATCAGAGCCGGTGACTATGAAGAGGCAAAAAAGTTTGCGGCAGAACTAACCGACTGCTGTAAAAATGTTATAAAAATAATCGGGCAGATCAGTTAAAGTGTCGCAGAATTTGCTTATGAAAGATAATCATATACCCGGAATACAAAAAAAATTACTTATCATTGACGATACTGAAGTAAACCGGGTTCTTCTGCGGGAAGCATTCTGTAAAAGCTTCAATATTCTGGAGGCGGATAACGGCATAAAAGGGCTCTCTCTTTTTAAGAAAAATGAAACACAGCTTGCGGCTATCTTCCTGGATATTATCATGCCGGAACTGGACGGTTTCGGAGTCCTCCTGGAACTTGAAAAACATGATGTGCTGCGGCGTGTTCCTGTCTTTCTGATTACCACAGAAGCAAGTGACTCCGTGGTAGACCGTGCCTACAAGTACGGGGTTGTTGATGTTATTCCCAAGCCATTTAATATGGAAATCATCCAGCGCCGCGTCATGAATATCATCGAACTGTACAATAACAGAAATCAGCTTGAAACGCTGTTCAATCAGCAGATGCATGTTCTGTCCGACCAGGGTTTCCGGCTTCAGGAAAATCTGTGGTCCATTATTGAAGGATTAAGTGCTACCGTGGAATCCCGCAGCGCAGAAACCGGAAACCATATTGCACGCGTTAAAAACATTACAGGGGAACTGCTGCGTTCCCTTTCGGTAAGTCACCCGGAATATAACCTTACGGAAAGTAAAATCGAACTGATTTCCCGGGCTTCTGTACTGCATGACATTGGAAAAATATCCATACCGGATAAAATACTGAACAAACCAGCAAGCGAAGGCAGGCTGACTCCTGAAGAATTTGAAATAATGAAAACGCATACGACAAACGGATGCAAGCTGCTTGATTCCATAAAAGGAATCAAAAACAGCAGTATTTATTCTTACTGCTATGACATATGCAGAAGCCACCATGAAAAATGGGATGGCAAAGGATATCCTGACGGATTAAAGGGCAATGACATTCCTATTTCCGCCCAGGTCGTATCACTCGCGGATGTCTATGATGCGCTCATCAGTAAACGAGTCTATAAACCGGCCTTTTCACACAAGGAAGCTGTCAGAATGATAAATGACGGCGAATGCGGCATGTTCAATCCGGATCTGCTTGAAGGTTTTAACCGTACGATCGACAATATTTACGATAAGCTGTACCGGAAGGATTTTGACGGGCAAACCTTCAAAATATAAAAGAATGAGGCATTTTCACAACCCGTCTGATTTTTGAAAACGTCCCGGGTAATGGAAGATGTTTATACCATATCTGTCACATATTTTTTTACAGGAGGTCTTGAGGTATTATGAAAAAAAATGAAACAATAACATCCCTGCTTGACAGGCGCAGCTGCCGGTCTTACACGTCAGAGTCAATTGCAGCTGAAGACCTGGAAACTATTCTGAATGCAGGTCTGTATGCTCCAAACGGCATGGGAAAACAGTCCGCTGTCATGGTGGCTGTTACCAACAGGCAGATTCGTGACAGACTTTCAAAACTCAATGCGAAAGTTCTCGGTTCTGCTGCGGACCCATTTTATAATGCTCCGGTCGTCGTCGCGGTACTGGCGGACAGTGACTGCCGTACATTTATCGAAGACGGCGCCCTTGTTATGGGAAATCTGATGATTGCAGCACATTCACTTGGAATCGCGTCCTGCTGGATTCACCGTGCACGGGAAATATTCGATTCCCCGGACGGGAAAAAAATGAAAAAAGAATGGAATATTGCAGACAGCTATAAAGGAATCGGCCTGTGTATTCTCGGACATAAGGCAGATTCTATAAAAGCCCAGCCCAGAAGACAGAACCGGATCATAAACATAACATGAAAGACTCGTTCAGGGAAGTCCGTTGCTGCGAGCTGCATCAGAACTGGCAGGAATGTATAAAACGTGAAGTTCCGTTATATTCCCGCAATAACGATATCCGTTCGGAATTTGAACGGGATTATACACGTGTACTGCATTGCCAGGCATACAGCAGGCTGAAACATAAAACACAGGTTTTTTTTGCCCCTCATAACGACCATATCTGTACCAGAATGGAACATGTAAGTCATGTGGCATCGGTCTCTTCTACTATAGCAAAATATCTCGGTCTTAACGATCAGCTTACATCGGCTATAGCACTGGGACACGATATCGGACACGCACCTTTCGGACACCATGGAGAAGACTGCCTTAACAGCCTGATGGAACAGAAAGAAGGTACGAATGC
>DCFS01000325.1:13068-15101 GCA_002319875.1 Treponema sp. UBA1798
CAGGATCCTGACGGAATTGAAAAACCTCTGAATCTTACCTATGCGGTCCGCGACGGACTGATATGCCACTGTGGAGAAATTGATCAGCAGGGAATCCGTCCGCGCAGCGAAACCATAGATCTGTATTCAATAAAACGTCCGGGTATTATACAGCCGTATACATGGGAAGGCTGCGTCGTAAAGGCAGCAGATAAAATCGCATACCTCGGCAGAGATATCGAAGATGCCCGCACCTACCATATTCTCGATATGGGTTCCTATCGCCAGCTCAGGGAAATAGTGGCTTCCACGCTGGGTTTCGACGACAAAGGAAAACATGCACTGCGCAGCGGCAAAGCGGTTAACACGACCGTTCTGATCAATGACCTTATCGTGGACCTTTGCGAACAGAGTTCCCCTGAAAAAGGCCTGTGTTTTTCTCCGGAATATTTTAATTTTATTGTCGCATTAAAACAGTTCAACTATTCGAATATATATAATCACTGGCGTCTGAACGAATTCCGCCAGTATGCCACGGATATCATAAAAACCATTTACCGGACGCTTATGCGTACACAGCCGTATGCCCAGAACGGCAGAATCGCTTCATGCCTGCGTTATTACCCTGAAATGGAAAAAACATTCGAAGACTGGCTGATCAAGTATACGAATTACAAACCACGGAACCAGCCCGACAGGAAACATATACTCCGCTATGATACGCAGACTGTGTTTGATGTATATGACAATGATTCCTTCCAGAAATGTATCATCGAGTATATTTCCGGCATGACTGATCAGTACGCAATCAGACTGTACGAAGAAGTCATTTCCTTCTGATATGAAAGACTATATAGGATTCGACATAGGCGGTACAAAATGTGCCGTCATTGCGGCAAAAGCCGACTGGGAAAACAACCGGTGTAAAATGATTGACCGCGAACAGATCGCGACGGAAAGTATTCCGTGGCAGGAAACGCTGACGCACCTGGCCGATACGGCAGTCCGGCTTATCAGGGAAAACGATATTCACCCTGTTTCAGCAGGGATCAGCTGCGGCGGCCCGCTCGACAGTAAAACGGGGATTATTCTGTCCCCTCCTAACCTGCCCGGATGGGATAACGTTCCGGTTACTGAGTATCTGGAAAGCAGGCTTGGCATACCTGCATATCTGCAGAACGATGCAAACGCATGTACCATAGCGGAATGGAAATTCGGTGCAGGAAAAAACTGCAACAATCTGATTTTTCTGACTTTCGGAACCGGACTTGGGGCCGGACTTATTCTCGACGGAAAACTGTATGAAGGCACCGACGGACTTTCCGGGGAAGTCGGTCATATAAGACTTGCAGAAACGGGTCCGGACGGATATGGCAAAGCAGGTTCTTTTGAAGGTTTCTGTTCCGGTGGCGGAATAGCGCGGCTCGGCAAAATGATGGTTGAACAGGCGGTAAA
This sequence comes from Treponema sp. UBA1798, assembly GCA_002319875.1. GTDB lineage: Bacteria > Spirochaetota > Spirochaetia > Treponematales > Treponemataceae > Treponema_D. The sequence goes on from DCFS01000325.1 coordinate 14,503, forward strand.
AAACGGAGAAAAATCTGTACTGTATGATTTTGCCGTCAGCGGACTGACAGCAAAAAACATTGCGGAAGCTGCGGAAAAGGGAGATGCTCTGGCCAAGCGGATCTATACGGTATCAGCAGAAAAACTTGGTCTTGGTCTTTCCATGCTGATAGACATACTGAATCCCCAGAAGATCATAATAGGAAGCGTCTTCGCCCGTTCGGAACATCTTTTTCGTAACAGTATGGAACAGGTGATTAAAAAAGAGGCACTCGGAATTTCGGCAAAAAGCTGTACCATTGTACCTGCAATGCTTGCAGACAAAATCGGAGATTATGCGGCCATAGCCGCTGCATGGAAAGGAACAATATGAAACAGACAGAACTGATTCTTGACAATCTTGTGGTACGGTATCCTGTACTGAAAAGCTGCAGACAGAATATTCTTCATGCCTATGAACTGCTGGAAAAATGTTATAAACAAAAAGGTAAAATTCTTGTCTGCGGAAACGGTGGTTCAGCATCAGACAGTGAACATATCGTCGGAGAACTGATGAAGGGTTTCGTATTGCCGCGGAAAGTCGAACCGGAACTGCTGCCGGGGAAAAAACTTCAGTACGG
>DCFS01000214.1 GCA_002319875.1 Treponema sp. UBA1798
GCTTCATAATAGCTTGCCGGTATCTGCTTCAGTCCGGCAGCAAATATAAGCATGGAAGATCCGAACTGCCATGAAGCCATAAGAATAAGCGGCCAGATGGCAAAACGTTCGTCACCAAACCATGAAACTTCAGGAACATTCAGCCCGGAAAGCATAGTATTTACCAACCCGTTTGAGGAAAACAACTGTTTCCAGACCAATGTTACCGCAACGCTGCCTCCGATAAGAGATGGAATATAATATAAGGCCCGGAAAAAACCTTCAAATTTTACTTTCTGCGTCAGTAGTACTGCAATAACCAGTGCTGCTATAAGCTTGAGCGGTACGGCTACAAAAACATATGTAAGCGTAACTCTGACTGATTTATAAAACCTGTCATCACCGGTAAACATCCGGATGTAATTGTTCAGCCCGACCCATACAGGGGCTGATCTGAGTGTATAGTTTGTAAAAGAAAAATATAATGAAACGCACATGGGGATAACGGTAAACCCAAGAAAACCGATGATAAACGGCAGTGCGAAAACATAACCAATGGTAGTGTCTTTATATACCAATTTACGTAAAGAAACCAATGTCTGATTATTTTTTATCATGGCAACTCCGGAAAAACAGATATGAAATACCGCTTACAGATATCTTCAGAGATCACGTAAGCGGTATAGTTTCATTTATTTTGTTTTAGCAAAAATAGCTTCGGCCTCGGTATGAAATTTCTTCGATGCATCCTCCGGAGAAATCTTGTCGAACAGCATCTGGTCTTCAATTCTCAGGAAGAGATCCTTTATTTCCGGCTGCTGTACAGGGTCAAGCACACAGGGAACATCCGACAGTTTCGACATTTCTGAAACGAAATCATATACCTGCTTCTGTTCCGGAGAAAGAATCGGCGTTAGCGTGTCACGGACTGTCTGCATAATGGATACGCCCCGCTCTCCCTTCAAAATTCTGTTCGCATCAGGATCATTGACAAAAAAGCTGATAAATTTTGCAGCCTCTTCCTTATACTTTGAACCATTATATATACCGAACATCTGGGAAGACTGCATTGCGACACCCAGTGGTCCGTCTTTGCTTTCCCGCGGTATGGTGACAAGTTTCAACGGACGTTTCGCAGCACCGCTCAATGCAATAAACTGGTTGCTTGCGCAGTAGGTCATAGCAGCTTTTCCCGTTACCAGATAATCGCTTTCAATATCCTTGATTTCATTGATTCTGCCGGGATCAGGATAAGCACCTGCTTTTACAAGACGTTTCCGCATTGAAAAATAATCGGCAATCGGCATATCATCGGCATAATCAAGACCACTGCCATTCTGCCTGAACAGCATCTGGTTTTTATCATGCTGGGGAATACGCATGACACTGCCGGCACGAAAGTCTTCTAATTGACAACAGCCAAAAATTCCCAGTTTCTGTTTTATCGTCATACAGTCATTTTCGTATTCTTTCCATGTCCAGTTTGAATCAGGCTCTTTGAGGCCGGCTTTTTCGAAAAGAGCCGGATCATAGACTATTCCGTATGTATTCATTCCCAGAGAAATACCATATTGAATACCATTCAAAGCCGTCGTCGACAGAGAACTCTCTGCCGCTGCAAGAGTATCTATAGTTCCGTTCTTGATATACCCGTTAAGCGGTTCCAGATATGCAGTATATGCGGGAAAATTTCCGCCTAACTGAAAAACATCATACACATCGTTTGATGCTACCAGTGTATTCAGCTTTGTAAAATATCCATCAAACGGCAGGAATTCCGCATCAAACCGGACACCGGTTTTCTTTGTGTACAAATCAAGGACAGCAAGTGTGGCATCATGGCGTGCCTGAGATCCCCACCATGCAATGCGAAGCGTTACCGGTTCATCTGTTTTTTTTGCCTGTTTGCCGCTGCAGCCTGAAAAAAAAGACAGAAAACAGATCGCTGCCATACCAATACATTGTAATGTTTTTTTCATATATCCTCCTAAAATGAATTACCAGGAAACACTGATTAAATAATCATGACGTAATCAGTGTTTCCTTAACAGTATCCAGGCAATTTGAAATTTCCGGTATGGATAAAATAGATGTCTTATGATAAAAAATAGAGATAAGGTATATACATGTTTCCGAATTTACCGGTACGAACGCTGAAGCAGCGTTTTTTTGAAATTATTCTCGCACAGTTTGTAATGCACTGTATACTGTTTTTTATTCTCGGATATGCTGTTCTCGGAATTTACAACACGCATATAACAGCAGAATCTGCTGACAAACTTGCCCTGTATATGGCTGATGTTGAACGGAATCTGCAGGAAGTTGAGCAGTTTGCATTCAGCATTCTGGGAAGTTATCCGATGCAAAATGATATGAGAACCTGTCTCGAATATCCGGGAACATATGAGGCCTACGAAGCATCAGTTTCCCTGTCCGCTCAGTTATTCACAACAACGATGAACCGTTCTGCCATTTCTGATACCTATTTTATCTTCCCTGATGGCAAAACAATTACAGCAACAAACGGATATGCACCGAAACCTTCCCAACAATTTCTGGAAAAAGTCAAAGCAGCCGCAATAACGGCAAACGGTTCTGATGTATGGATGATAGATCCTGAACATCCGGCAATTATTGTTTTCGGAAAGGTTATTCACTCTATTTACAGCAGTACCCAATTTAAAACATGCGGAACGCTGATTTTCAATATCAATTCCACTAAAATACTTTATTATCCGGTCGCTGATAAAGGAGGATACGATTCAAGGCTTCTATGTTATGTAAACGGAATTCTGTATGATAATGATATCCCTGTCTATCTGAAACAGAAAGCTTACGGTTTATTGAATAACACTAAGGATGAGGGTCAGATAAAAACCACCAGGGGAAAAATCCTGTTCCGGAAGGTCAACTCCGACATTCCGGGCTGGACGTTTATTCACATACAGGATATCCACCTGTTACTGCAGAAAATAACACAGACGCAGATAGAATATGGTATCTGTTTCATGCTGATCAGCCTTTTTGTTTTCCTTACGATGCTCAGGCTTTCCGGTTTTATCTGTACACCACTTGCAGACATTTCAAAACATATGCTCAGCACAAAAAATGGTATATTTACTCAGCTGCCGGAAAAAAGAAAGATAAAAGTAACGGAAATTCAGGATCTTACGGAAAGTTACAATACAATGTCTGCTAAAATCAATCACCTGATCAATGAAGTCTATCAGAAACAGCTTGATCTTACTGATGTAAAATATAAAATGCTTCAGAAACAAATCAATCCTCACTTCCTGTACAATACACTTGATACGATTCATTGGAAGGCTGTTGCATCAGGCGATAGCACAATTGCAGATATGACACTTGCACTAAGCAGTCTGCTGCGTTCTTCAATAAAAAAACCGGATATTATAAGTTTGCAGGAAGAAATGGAACTGGTACAAAACTATATGGTCATTCAACAGATCCGCTTTGAAAAAAGGCTGGTGTTTATCATGAATCAGTCTCCGGATCTGATGCAATTCAGATTACCCAAAATTACACTCCAGCCATTGATTGAAAACAGTATCAAACATAATCTTGAAAAATATGACGGAGTATGCAAAATCAGTGTATCCGCAAAACAGGAAAACGGTCAACTTTTTATATCTGTAGAAGATAACGGTACTCACGCTGACACCGGTTATATAAACAGGATTATCAGGGAACGTCCTACTTCTCAAAACGATTCATCCGGCCTTTATAATATAAACTACCGGCTGGAAACATGTTTTGGAGAGCAATATGGACTGACAGCCTTTCCAATTACCGGCAGGGAAGGACAGCAATGTGGTATGAATATGCAAATCAGAATACCGGCTGTTTCTGAAATATCAGATACAAAGGATAAGTGGATTGTATAAGATACTTGTAGCAGACGATGAACGGACAATCAGAGAGGGCATCGTAAAAACATTACAGGATGATTTCAAAGACACCGCTACGATACTCGCCGCGGCAAACGGTAAAGAGGCGTTTGAACTTTTCTGTAAATCGGAAATAGATGTTATTATTACCGATATCGTAATGCCGGAAATGGGAGGTCTCGAACTTCTCAACCGTTGCCAGGCACAGAAAAAAATCTGTGCTTTTCTTATTCTGACCAGCTATGACGATTTCCATTATGCGCAGGAAGCAATCCGAACAGGAGTCTGCGAATATATTCTTAAACCATGCAGTCCGGAAGAATTGATACGGGTAACAAAGCAGGCAGTTTTACATATCAGCCGGCAGAAAAAAGTTGACATATTTTTACCACGAATAAGAATACAGATGCTGCATGATTTTTTTCATGGACTTACCGCTGATCCGCAGTTCATCAGTCCATTTCTTAAAACGGTTGAAGGTGTATTCCGCTTTTATGTTTTCTGCAACATCGGTGATATACCGGTTCAGAAAAACCTGTTTGAAGATTCTGTCCTTTATATAGAATCAGGGAATCTTTACCTGTTTATAAAGCAGTCAACAATGTTTACATCTTCTGATATCTGCAGCCAGATGGAAAAATATGAAAACAGTCTTGGCATTCCGTTTACTGCCTTGCCGGTCATTGTCAGTTCTCCAGATGTACTTAAAAATGCGTCAGCATTATTTACACAGGTATCAGATATTATTCCGTTACGATGGTATTTTAAAGACAGGGACATTATAGATGCAGGTACAGTTCATACCGCGACATACCAGAAAAATCAGATCATTGAACAGGATATTCTCAAACTGCTGTCGCAGCTGCAAAAAACAGATGAAGAATACCATGATACTGTATCTCACCTGTTCAAAATATGTGCTTCCGGATTTTATGATTTCCATTCGGTTCAGGACTTATGCCTGCGGACGGTAGTACTGTTAACAGAAAGTCGGAATCAGGAATTGGAAAAATCCGTAAGGGACGCAGATTGCGTTGATAAACTGTATTATATCCTGCAATCTGTATTCGATAGGGAAGTAATATGCCAGGATGGTATCAGGTATCAGCATTATTCCATTCCGGTAAAAAGGGTTATCGATTATACTCGTACGCATATCAACGATACAGATATTTCCCTTCATAAAGTTTCGTCAGATGCTGTATTTTTTAATTCTGACTATCTTGGTAAATTATTTAAGAAAGAGACCGGATTAAAATTTTCCGACTGGCTGGTCATGTTACGAATGCAGAATGCAAAAACACTTCTCCTGAAAACAGATTATCCGATCTCGCAGATAGCCATAGAGACAGGTTTTGCAGGAAAATATCCATATTTCTGCAAGCTATTCAGAAAAATCAGCGGAGAAACCCCTGGTGAATACCGGAAAAACAGATCCGCAGGTACTCCCGTTCGAAACAGAATTGAGCCTATACGGTAAATTTTCCGATAGATTCATCCATATGCTGTACAGCGGTAGCTGCTATACCGGTTATCTTCATCAGTTCATCAGTATTGACAGTCAATTCCTTCCCGCTTTCCTCCAGGTTGGACATACTGCTTCCTATTTCTCCTGTAGCAGATTCAAGGCTGTTCATTGCAGTCAGAATAGTCTGATTGCCCGTCCGCATTTCCCCCGCCCCGGTTCTGACCTGAGTGCTGATATCATTCATATTCTTAAGTGCCTCAAGGATCTGGTTGGATCCTTCTGTCTGTTCCTGCAGAGCCTGTTTTATCTGGGCAACAAGACTTTCAGTTCCACTGATACGATCCGTCATGGTATCGAAAGATTTACCAGATATTTCCGATGCTGCGGCAATGTCACTGATTGCATCCTGCATATCGGTAAGTTCCTTCGCTATCAGTTTTGACTGTTTTTCTGAATTCTCCGCAAGCCGGCGTATTTCATCTGCAACAACGGCAAAACCTTTTCCTGCTTCGCCGGCATGAGCAGACTCGATCGCTGCATTCATAGAAAGCAGATTAGTCATAGCTGAAATTTCTGAAATGGTTTTGTTTACATCAAGCAAAACCTCTGACCTGCTGACAATTTTTTCTATCATTGCCGCCATACTTTCAAAGGTTTTATGGCCGCCTTCGGCAGCTTTTGTTACTTCGGAAAATTCTTCTGACATTTTCCCCATTGAAGCAGAAACGGAACTGATATTGTGAATCATCTGTTCTATGGCGGCAGATGCCTGCGTTATACTCGCTGCCAGCGAATTGATGAGATTGTCAAGGCTTTCTATGTTGGCAGCAATCTCATTGACACCCGCAGCAGATTCGTTTGCAAGACCGGTCTGATGATCCGTTTCTTTTTTTACTGAAGAGACTGTCTGCACCAGAAGTCGCGATGCGGATTCCGTCGCATCGGAGGTGTTCTTCAGCCTGGTGTTCATAGACTGAAGATTTTCCTGTTCCTTTTTCATATTGATTATAATTTCACGCAGCTTCTCAAGAAACTGGTTGAACGATGCAACAAGAAGGCCTATTTCATCATGACGCACCAATTTTATCTGCGCAGTAAGGTCCGCCGAACCGGTCGCCAGCTGGCTGAAAGCCTTCTGCGCAAATATTACCGGTTTTGTAATACCGCGGGCTATAATAATACTGAGAATGATTACAACTATGGTACACAGAACAATGAGCAGGTAAAGTATAAAAGAAGTTTGATGCTGTTTTTCCATATATTCAGTATCAGACATTGTCATACCAAAAACCCAACCCGGAGACTCTTGTACTTTTGAATAAAAGGTTATATATTTTTTCCCGTCTGGTTTTGTAAAATAACTGTAGGATGCACTGTTATCGTCAGGCATAGATTTCATTGCAGCTGCAAGCAACGAAAGTCCCTTATATCCCAGTTTTTCGTCGGCATCCGAAATATTAAGTGAAAGGATCTGGCTCTGATCGGGAAAAGCCATAACCAGACCGGTTTGGTCTACAAGCCAGCCATAGCCATTTTTCCCGAAATTGACATCCATACATATTTTCGAAAGTGCTTCAAGCTTTACGATAGAACCGACATACCCGGAAAAAGAACCTGTATCGTCTGTCATTTTCGCAATAATGCCGACTATCGGATAATTTTTTGTTGGAGACATAATAGGCGATGTAATTATACAGTCTGAACTGGAAGAATTGAGTAATTTAAAATAATCTTTTTCTGACATATCATTCTGCTGACCTGCTGACATGGTATATTTTCCATCCGGCTGCACATACATAATATCGTCTATCAGTTCCGGTTTAAATCTTGCTATATCGTGAAGTGCGGCAGCATGATTTTGCAATGGACCGTTCCTGAGCCGGCTGACAGCCCGCAAAGACAGTGTATACGAGAGTGCATCCGATAAAACAGCACCAATCTGATCACTGCGTGCATCTGCCAATTCCCTGCTTTTTACCGTAATGTCTGAATAGATAGCACGTATCTGTATACTGATCCATATACCTGCCAGAATCAGCAGCATACAAACCGGAACGGTAATAAAAAAGGCAGTCTTAAACTTCATTGAACGGGAAAATTTCATATTGTATGCCTCCAGGGGGAATACTTTTTATCTGTCTGCAAACTTTTTAAATTGCCTGTAATGCGGGCTGCGTTCCGGCATCACAGTTTTCGAAAACCTTATCTATATCAAGCAATACTATAAAACCACTGTCGATCCGCCCAAGCCCGCTTACGTATTCTGAAGGAATCGTATTTCCGAATTTAGGTACACTTTCCATAGTATCATCATCAATCTCTATAACTTCCCGGACTTCATCGGCAACTGCGCCAAAAATAGAAGTGCTGTCCGTACCGTCAGAAACCGGAGCCCTGATTTCCATAACGATTATACGGGTTTTTTTAGTCGGCTTGGTCTCAGGAAGTAAAAATTTTTTCCGGAGATTTACTACAATAATTCCGTGATCCCTGGAATTTATCAGTCCTTCTATACAGGGAAGAGAACAGGGAATTTTCAAAGGCGGAATATACACAAGAACTTCCCGCACATGGCAGACATCAATACCATAAAGTGTATTATCCAGTACAAAAATCAGATACTGTTTTTTCATACCTTCTCCGCTTTTCCGGCAGTATTGCTGCTGTCCGATATAGTGATAATCCTTGTAAGTTCATCAGATGCAAAAAGTTTTGAAAAATCAAGGACAATGACGAAATGATCAGCGTTTCTGCTGATGCCTGTAATAAATTCCGTGTGACAATCATGACCGGTCTCAGGCGGAGGTTCAAGACTGTTGTCATCTATATCAAGAACTTCAAGAACGGAATCCGTTATTGCTCCTATCCATGAAATGGAATCAGATGACTGTTCTTGAAGTTCAAAGACAATTATCTTCGTTTTTTTCGTCGGTTCTTTATCAGGGCTGCCAAATTTCCGGTGCAGATTGATAACAGTGATACTTCTGTTCCGCGACCGGATAATTCCGGCTATAACCTTGTCAGGGCAGGGAATTGTTTGCGGATTTTCATAATCAAGTACTTCAAGTACCTGGCTTATTTCTGCAGCGTAAACAGTCGTATCAAGCATAAATGTCAAATATTTCATCGCCGTAATCAGAATTCCTCAAAATCCTTGTCACTGACAAGATCAGAAGTTTTTTTTGGTGACCTTTCAGGTTTATCCGATTTTTCCGATGCTACAGGCTTTTCCGCAGGTTTTATGCCTGCTGCTCCTGGTTTTGCAACTCCTTTTTTAACAGCAGGGGAAACGGGATGCGATGGTTCCTGGTTCTGCTTCGGTATTACGCTGCCACTACTATTCGCACGGGATTCATCCAGACGGAAGAAATTAATTGTCTCAACCAGCCGTTGTGATTCAGCAGACAGTTCTTCAGCCATCGCGGCCATTTCCTCTGCTGCGGATGCATTCTGCTGAACGACCGTATCAAGCTGAACAATAGCCGTACTTACCTGTTGTGCACCATTATCCTGTTCACGCGATGCAGTGGCGATCTCATCGACCAGTTGCGCCGTCTGTTCGACAGCAGGAACAACCTTATTTATCATCGTACCTGCATTTTCCGCCATGTTCACTGTCTGAGCAGAGAGATCACTGATTTCACCGGCTGCAACCTGGCTTCTCTCAGCAAGTTTGCGGACTTCACTGGCAACGACGGCAAAGCCTTTACCGGCATCGCCGGCCCTGGCAGCTTCTATAGCTGCGTTGAGTGCAAGCAGGTTTGTCTGGCTTGCAATGTCTTCTATAATGCTTATTTTATCGGCAATCTGTTTTATCGCTTCCACAGCTTTGCCCACGGCCTGACCGCCATTTTCACTATTGGAACTTGTTTCCTTTGCAATGGCACTTGTTTTCGTTGCATTCTCTGCTGTCTGGCGGATATTTGAAGTCATTTCCTCAATAGTAGAAGACATTTCTTCTGTCGAGGCAGCCTGTTCAGAAGCACCGGAAGATACTGACTGGCTCGAAGAACTGATCTGCTCGCTTCCTTCCTGAACCTGAACAGCTGCTCCCCGGATGCTCAAAACTGTCCTTGTAAGAGATTCAACCATTA
>DCFS01000220.1 GCA_002319875.1 Treponema sp. UBA1798
GCAGACAGGACTTTTCTCAAGCAGTTTGAAAGCCAGTGCAGGCTGCCCATAGGTATACAGATCAAATGCTATTGTCGTATAGGTATCAATTCTGTTTCCGATACGTCCGGATATATCAAAACCCGCGCTACCAGCCCCGCACGCATTTTCCAGCAGGAAAGCTGAAAAATACTCAAAAGGATTCTGTTCGAGAAGCGTCGCAACAAACTCTTTGAACGCAGAATCCTCAGCAGCATGCAGCCCTGCCTTGAGAAAGAGAACAAGTGCCTTTAATTCCTGTGCACGAATGTTGTGTGCGTTGTAGTCAAGCGAACGGCAGACGTGTATAAGGGCAGAATCAAAATTACCATCACTGCATTCAATGGCTGCCAGATTGTAAAACCCGGCACCGGCCTGTGCCTCGCTCCAGGTAGCCTTATAAAATGCGTCGTATGCTTCCGTTTTCCGGTTCTGCCACCGTAAAGCATATCCGAGATTCAGATACGGCTCACTGTCATACGGATTCGGCTGTAACTCGGTAATTCTCGCAATAGCAGTGCGGAAACATGCTTCTGCCCTGACATATAAACCGCGGCGTAACAGCAGCAGTCCGTACGCATTGTTTATGCGGCAGTCACCCGGATCCCGTCTGAGTCCTTCTTCATAGTACGGATCAGGCAGACAGGTTGCGTGGCGGTACTGCTCGACATGCAGACCCGTCAGGTACAATTCTTCTACAGTTAACAATTCTTCCGGTGCTTTAGCCGCTTTCGCGGGCCCGGGAATCTTTTCAACTGTTTCAGGCTGTTCCCGGTATGACAGAAGAAGTTTACCGGCTGTATCAAAAACACTCAGGACAAGATCCGTAAGCGCACAGTGAGTTTCCAGATTCACACTCACAGCACGCCCGGGATCGATTGATATACGTTCGTCATAATACGTTTTATCTGTTCCCGCAAGAACTACACGGCAGTCAGTATACGGATGCGTTGCATATATACCGAACTTTACCCGGCCTTCCTCAGGAGACACAAGGCTCAGCATGATATCAGTACTTGCATTTTTTACAGGCCCTATCGATTTGTAGGGCATAAAATACTGAGTAAATATTTTCTGCTCATACGGCAGCAGCCAGGTAAAATCCGGTTGATTATCGGTATATACTCCGGTCATCAGTTCGATATACGGCCCGCTGGAATCCGTAAGGTTTCTGTCCCAGACTTTACCGAAATCTCCGCATCCCCAGGTCCACTGTTTTTTACCGGGCGCAATATGATGGTCAGCCACATGCAGAAGACCAGCCTGAATGTGGTAATCATAGTTACCGACAAAATCATAATCGCTTTTATATGCCATATACGAAGTGGGTACAGGAATATTCCTGTACCGTGAAATATCAACCCCGCTTCCGTAATCATGCTTATAATAAATACCGGTAGCGATCGGGAAACGGGACACGTCGCGTTTCCCGTGATCAAATACGGCATGTACATCAGGCGGGAAAATGGACTGGGTAGCATCATTAACAGCAACCGCAGGATTTGCCCACCACAGGAATGTCTGAGGCTCACACGTGGGATTATATAATTCCGCATGGATTTCTATATATGCCTTATCAGGATACAGCGTAAAAGTAGTAACAACACTGGTTCCGTTTATCCTGTCATAGTCGTATATAAGAACGGACGCGGCCCCTTCAGAGGTTGTCCTGGTCGTATAATCCACTTTCATAAATGTGGTAGGACGATGATGCTGCGGCCAGTTGAATTCTATACCGCCTGAAATCCAGGGCCCTAAGAGCCCGACAAGGGCCGGTTTTATAACATCGTTATGATAGACAAAATCATAACCGTTTGTCTTATCCACAGCCTGCTGGATTCTTCCCCCGAGCTCCGGCAGTATCTGCACCTTCAGATATTCATTTTCAAGATACAATGCGATATAATCCCTGTCTTTTTTTTCATCATATATCTTGTCGATTACCGGGTACGGATATACTTTTCCGCTGGACCCCTGATATACGCGGTTTTCAAGAAACATCGGGTTCTTATCGGGTTTGCCCACCCCATATGTCGGGATTGTAACTGTTTCCTGCCAGACTTTTGCTTTGCTGTTCATCGTATCCTCCAAACAAGTTCCGGATGTACTGATCAATTCCTTTTTATGAGTTCATCAGTCAACGTATTTACAAAAAGCTGTCTGAGTTTTGTAAACACCCCGGTCCGGTTTTAAATAGTACCATCGGCAGTAGCCGTGGTAAATAATGGAAATTGCTGCTTTATTGTAAAAAATTGCTTTCAAACATATACTTATGTAAAGGAAGGTATAAACAGTGAAAGTACAGGAAGCGGGTGTCCTCGAAACGTCTCAGGTATTTTTTAATACCGCAAGCGAAAATGCACGTAATTTATTCTTCTATCTTCTCTGCTGCGGCAACTACGACTGTGATCTGCATTATGAAGTCAACAGAAAAAATTATTACAGCTTTCTTATTTTATATGTAGTGAGGGGAAAAGGATATATCGTCCTGAATGGTAAAAAAATGCCGATAAAAGAGGGCGAAATAACTCTTATCGACTGTTATAAACCGCATATCTATGGAACCGACACGGGATGGAAAATTTTATGGTGCCATTTCGACGGGCACATATCCCGTGCATGGTATAACCGGATAAAAGATACTACGGATTTTATTGTCAGGCCTCTGGATGCCAATCAGACACTCACCTGTATGGAAGAAATACTGCAACCGTTTTACAGTAATGCACAGACGGATGAAGCTGTTGTAAATAAAAATATTACAATTCTGCTCTCGGATTTCTTCTATCAACATACCGGCTCTGTTGAGAATTCTACGGCGGTAAATAAAATCATCGGACATATCAATAACAATCTGAAAGAAGATTTATCCGTTCAGGATCTGGCAGCTATGGCCTGTCTGTCTCCTTACTATTTTATCCGCTTATTCAAGAAACAGACCGGTTATACACCGCATGAATACCTGATACATGCCAGAATAAATGCGGCACAGTTCTATCTGAAAACGACGGCATTATCCTTAAAAGAAATTTGTTTTACCTGTGGATTTTCAAACGAGAGTACCTTTTCAAATACATTCAGGCATATAGCAGGTATGACACCGGTGACATACAAAAACAGTGTATCGCTGTGAAAATATGTAAAAAACCGGGCAGAAAAGAAATACTTCTCTGCCCGGTTTTTTACACAGATATCTTTTCC
>DCFS01000205.1:0-16164 GCA_002319875.1 Treponema sp. UBA1798
CCTCTGGTTCAGTTCTATGAATGCAGAAATATTACGGTTTCCGGTATTACTCTGCAGAATTCCCCGTTCTGGACGTTCCATCCTGTTTTCTGCGATATGCTTTCTGTTACCGGGGTGACGATCTGCAACCCTCATGACGCACCGAATACCGACGGAATGGATATTGATTCCTGTACAAACGTTACTGTTGCAGACTGTAAAATCAGTGTGGGCGACGACGGTATTGCAATAAAGGCCGGTTCCGGTGAAGATGGTATTAAAATGAACCGCCCTTCACAAAATATTCATATTTCAGGTTGTACGGTTGCCGACGGACATGGCGGTGTCGTTATCGGCAGTGAGACGGCTGCGGGCATTAATACGGTAAAAGTGGAAAACTGCCGGTTTATAGGAACGGACAGAGGTATCCGTATAAAGACCCGTCGCGGACGCGGCGGTGCTATTTATGATCTCTATTTTGAAAATCTGGTTATGGAACGGAATCTGTGCCCCATCGCGGTAAATATGTATTACCGCTGCGGAACAGATGATAACGATGCGAAGCTGTTCTCTCTTGAATCTCAGCCGGTAGGTAACGACACGCCCGCTATCAGAACCATACACATTTCACATGTGAAAGCAGAACACTGCCGTGCATCGGCCGGTTTTATAGCTGCACTGCCTGAGTCGAGGCTGCAGGATCTCGTTATTACCGACAGCATTTTTACGACGGATGAATCCGATGAGACTGATCCTGCCGTTTCGGAAATGTATGCAGGAATTCCTGATGTTAAGGAAAAATCTTTCCGTATTCTTAATGCCGAGAAACCGAAATTTGAGCATGTACAGATAAAAGGTCCGAAGGAAGCGTTTCTGTTCAGATAAAACGGCCGTGAAAATTCTGACATATCGTTTTTAATAACTGTCAGTTTACAAAACAAAACATGAGAGTAGATACTACAGATGAATTGCCGCTGCATAATACTGCGGCAATTCAAGGAGCTCATGTTGCTGCAGGAATCATTCTGGCAGAAGGTAAAAAAGGATTTCAGGATAAACAGGGAACTTTATCTGCTTTTTATACCTGTACTACTTTTTTATATCATTTTTCAATATGGCCCGATGTTCGGGCTTTCAATTGCATTCAAAAATTATACTCCGGCCCGCGGCTTTTTCCGCAGTCCCTGGGTAGGACTTAAACATTTTAAGAACTTTTTTTCAGATTATTATTTTGCCCGCGTATTAACCAATACTGTCCGTATCAGCATCTTAACACTGATCTTTACTTTTCCCATGCCGATTATCCTTGCGCTGCTGATCAGCGAGCTTAAGGGAAAGCGTTTTTCCCGGTCAGTGCAGACGATAACCTATCTGCCCCATTTTATTTCGGTAGTTGTCGTATGCGGTATTATTGTACAGCTTACCAGCAGTTCCGGTGCAATAACAAAATTTCTGGGACATTTCGGATTCCCCCAGGCAACGATGCTTAATAATCCGCATCTGTTTCTGCCGATTTATATTATATCCGGCATATGGCAGACAATAGGCTGGAACTCCATCATTTATCTTTCCGCACTCACCTCTATTGATGGAGAATTATATGAAGCAGCAACTATAGACGGAGCCGGAAGATTCCGTCAGCTTGTAAGTATTACGCTGCCGTGTCTTTCCGGGACAATCGTTATTATGCTGATACTGGCTGTCGGTAAAATGTTCAATGTCGGATATGAAAAAATCCTGCTTTTGTATAATCCTCTTACATATGAAGTTTCGGAAGTTATTTCTACCTATGTGTACCGGAAAGGGCTTCTCGAATTCAACTGGAGTTACAGCGCCGCTGTCGGACTATTCAATTCCGTAGTCAGTTTCGCTCTCGTGTATTTGACAAATAAACTGTCAAAAAAACTGAGCGGCAGCAGCCTGTGGTAGGAGAATCTGTAAAAATGAAAACATCGTGTAGTGAAAGAATTTTTAATGTATGTAATATTATTATACTGACGGCGCTGTCTCTTGTGATACTTGTGCCGCTGCTGAACATCGTATTTGCATCATTCAGTGATCCGGTGGTGGTAATGAAATACCAGGGGTTGATGCTTCGCCCGCATGGATTTACGCTGTCATCGTACAGGGCTGTCCTCCGGGATCCGAATATTTTTTCCGGTTACCGGAATACAATATTCATTGTGATCGCGGGAACCTCTTTGAATCTGCTGTTAACGCTTATCGGCGCCTATGTACTTTCAAGAAAAAATGTGTTGTGGAATCCCTTTCTTATGATGATGATCGTTTTCACCATGTATTTTCAGGGTGGAATGATTCCTTTTTATCTGACTGTCCGGGCTACGGGGCTTGACGGAACGATATGGTCTCTGATTCTTCCTGTAGCCGTCAATACTTTCAATCTTATCGTTATGAGGACAGCGATGGCATCCGTCCCGGACAGTCTGTGTGAATCGGCGATGATCGACGGAGCAAGCCACACACGTATCCTGTTCAATATCATGGCGCCGCTGTGTCAGTCGACGGTAGCAGTTATCGTATTGTTTTATGCAGTAACGCACTGGAATTCATGGTTTAACGCTATGATATTTCTCCGTGACAAAAAACTGTATCCGCTTCAGCTCATTCTGCGTGAAATACTGATTCAGGACGATACAACCATGATGACCGCAGGATCAGGCGAGGATCTGGGTATGATATCAGGGACTATAAAGTACGCCACGATAGTAGTCGCTACGGCACCGATTCTCTGTATTTATCCTTTCCTTCAGCGCTATTTTGTTAAAGGCGTTATGATCGGAGCTGTAAAAGGCTGATATGTTAAGGCGTTTGCAAAAACTCAGGCGGGTTTGCAAACGCAATCTTAAAGGCAGCAGGCCCACCTGACTTTTTACAGGAGGATACAGTGAGAGTCAGTTATGAACAGATGTATGGAGAATTCCTGCGGGTTCTCAAAAAATACGGACTGAATGATGAAAAAGCTTCGTTGTCAGCCGGGTTGTTTGCAGACGCTTCCCTGGACGGAGTATATACCCACGGTTTGAACCGTTTTCCGAAATTTATAAAGAGCGTTCAGAACGGGAGTGTTCTTATACAGAAGGAACCTGTTCGTACAGCAGCTTTCGGCAATATGGAGCGCTGGGACGGGCAGAAGGGACCGGGTAATCTGAATGCATACGCATCGATGACACGTGCAATTGAACTGGCAAAAAAATACGGCAGCGGTTGTGTTGCTCTGTCGAATACCAATCACTGGATGCGTCCCGGGGCATACGGACTTCTGGCTGCAAAAGCAGACTGCATAGGGATTTTGTGGACGAACACTGTTCCGAATATGCCTCCTTGGGGCGGAAAAGACGCGAAACTGGGGAACAATCCTCTTGTCGCAGGGATCCCTCACGGGGATATTCCTGTTCTTCTGGATGTTGCCATGTCCATGTACAGTTACGGGAAACTGGAGATGTATCAGCGTGAAGGAAAACAGCTTCCTGTTGACGGCGGTTTCGATAAAGACGGAACTATGACGCGCGATCCCGGTAAAATTCTTGAAACGCATCAGGTATTTCCGATCGGCTACTGGAAGGGATCAGGGCTTTCTCTTGTACTGGACCTTATAGCTGCGGTACTTTCAGGCGGGAATACAAGCTGCAGAGTAGGTAAACTTTCCACGGAAACTGAACTTTCACAGATCTTTATTGCGTTTGATCTGGGACATTTCCCTGACCGGAAAGAGATAGATTCTAAAATTGATGAAACGCTGCAGGATCTGAAAAAATCGGAACCGGTACAGGGCGGACGGGCCGTCAGATTCCCTGGTGAAGGTCTTGTGCAGGTCAGGGCGGAAAATCTGAAAAACGGCATTCCTGTCGATGAAGGAATCTGGAATGCAGTGAGAGCGATGTAGGTAAAATACCGGAGCATACGCCGGGATTTAATCAGTGCCGGCAGATGAAAAACTAAGGAGACAGGGAGTATGGATCTATGCTGATACCGGGGCTTGTTTCAGTTACTTTCCGGAATAAAACGGCGGAAGAGATTATCGGATTATGTGCAAAAGCCGGATTGAAGGCTGTAGAGTGGGGTGAAAATGCGCATGTATTTCCCGGTAATACCGTGCAAAGTAGGGCTCTGGCCCGTAAATGTGCCGATGCAGGTATACAGATTGCCGCATACGGATCGTATTACCGTCTGGGAGAACGTATGGATTTTACTCCATCGCTGGAAAGCGCTGCTGCTCTGGGGGCTCCGCTGATCCGTATCTGGGCGGGAACAAAGCCGTCTGCCGACGTTGACGCTTCACTTTTCACCCGGCTGGCGGAAGAAGCCGCGTCTGTTGCAGAAAAGGCAGCCGTCATGAATATAAAAATTGCACTGGAATGGCACAAAAATACTCTGACGGATACGAACAGTTCGGCTGCGCAGTTTCTTGAAACGGTTAATAACCACAATCTGTACTGTTTATGGCAGCCTGCTGCCGCGCTGACTGAAGCGGAAAGATGTACAGGACTTACGTTCCTTGCAGATCCCCGGGCGTCAAAGTTCGGGGAGCGGCTTGCGAACATCCATGTATACTACTGGAAGGACGGGGTCAGACGTCCGTTGAGCGAAGGTACCGATGCCTGGAAGCGGTATCTTTCCGTGCTTGAACATGATAATGAGACGAGATTCCTGTTACTTGAATTCGTAATGGATGATACGGAAGCTCAGTTCTTTCAGGATGCAGTAACGCTGCATACGTTTTGCGTTCCATATAAAACCGGACAGGAGGAATAAAAAATGGCAGATATGTACGTAGAAAGTCTGGACATGATAAATCCGTTTGTAATTGCTTCGTCACCAGCGACGCAGGGAGCACGGAATCTCTTAAAAAGCGCAGTAGTACAGCCCGGTGCGCTCGTCCTGCGCAATTTCGGTCATGGTTCCGGCGGCGGTTCGTTTACAGGTCCTGATGCACAGTCAATGTATAAAGGGAATGCTTTTCACAGCCATGCAGTAGGTACACAGATAAAAGACAGTATAGAGACGCTGGAACAGTACTGTGATGAAGTCAGAAGAATAAAAAAGGAACTGGATAAAGATATAAAGCTGTGGGTCTCGGTAGGACATTACAGCGATATCGTAAAAGGCGGCGACTGGGAAACCGACTGGCTCAGACAGGCAAAGGAACTTCGTCTTGCAGGTGCCGATGCGCTTGAACTGCACTTCAATACGCCCGGCGTGGCCGTGGCAAAGGACCGGACTTTCAATTACTATCAGCTTGTTTCTCACTGTACGAAGCTGATAAAAGATGCCGTACCGGGAATGCCTGTCATGGTTAAACTTGCGGTTGAAGGATGCGACCCTCTCACTGCAATCCGTCAGGCTGTTGCAGCCGGCGCATCAGCTGTAGGCCCGACGGCCCGGTGGAAAGGATTTTATTTCGATCTTGACTGGAAACGTACACAGGCGCGCCCCGGTTCGGGATACGGCGGAACTCAGGCGACTCCCATCATCTGCTATACGGTAGCGGAAGCCCGCTCGAAAGGAATAGAGACTCCGATGTATGCCGGCGGCGGTGTCTTTTCCGCAACGCAGGCACTGCAGATTCTCATGTCCGGAAGCCAGTGCGTTCAGGTTGGAGCCCTTGCGTGTTCAGGCGGCACCGGTGCGGTAAAAAACCTTATGAAAGAAACCTCAGAATGGATGGACAGGAACGGCTATGCCGATATGAAAGCCTTATGCGGCGATGCACTTAAACTGTTCAATATGAGTAAGGAAACTGCTGACAACAGAACAAAGAAACTTGGCGACTCATACAGATCTGCTGCCGTAGACAACGGTAAATGTGTCGGTTGCGGTCGTTGTTCCGATGTATGCTGGCATGACAGCATACATATTGAAAACAGAAAGGCGGTAAAACAGCCGTCCTGTATCGGCTGCGGCTATTGTTTCCAGGTTTGTCCGACAGGTGCGTTAAAAGTTGATGCCGGTTCCATTTTAAAAGCTGCGTTTGAGGAGATGTGCTGAGATGTTCCGTATTATGCTTGCCGGTATCGGCGGATATGGTGATAATTACCTTGCAGAGCTGCTGGATCATCCTGCCGGGAATATCTGTCTGTCGGGAATCTGTGATCCTTTTGCAGCAAAATCTCCGCGTTACGCTCAGATACAGGCTGAAAACATACCGGTATATGCTTCCCCCGATGAGTATTTTGCTGAGCAGAAAAAATCCGGTCTTGAAACCGGCCTTACCGTTATCGCGTCTCCCATACATACCCACTACGGTTTTATGAAATCTGCGTTAATACACGGTTCCAGTGTATTGTGTGAAAAACCGCCCTGCACGGTTCTCGGGCAGTTCGGGGAACTCGAGGCTCTGGAAAAGGGAACCGGACTGTTTATCGGCGTAGGATTCCAGCAGTGTTATGCGCGGAATATTCAGGAAATGAAAAAGGATATCGCTTCCGGTCTGTTCGGGAAGCCTGTTATGCTGAAATCGCTCAGGCTCATGCGCCGGGGGAAGAGTTATTATACGCGCAACAGCTGGGCAGGTAAAATCGGTTCCGGAGACAGGCTTGTGCTGGACAGCCCACTGAATAATGCCTGTGCTCATGAATTCCAGAATATGCTCTTTGTCCTTGGCAGTCAGCCTGATTCGGCTGCTGATGTGGAAAACGTTACAGCAAAATTGTACCGTGCAAATCCTGATATAGAAAATTACGATGCGGTAGCTTTAAGAGCCTGTGCCGTTTGCGGTGATGGAACGAAGGCGTTGCGCGTACCGGTTTACTATTACGCCGCTCATTGTGTTGAAGAAGAAAAAACAGGACCGTTCAACCAGTATGTATTTGAAAAAGCCATTATTGAATTTGATGGCGGGTTTTATGCGAAGGACATCGTTTCCGGTAAGTTGATAAAAGATTACCGCATCATAGATGCAGGACTACGGCTGCAGAAACTGTATGACTGTATCGGATGTGCCAAAGATGCAGCGAAGCCGGTTTGCCGGTTGAAAACCTGCTATGCCCACATGAAGACCGTTCATATGGTACAGGAATCTCAGATAAAACAGATTTCCGGCAGCAGTCTTGTTACTTTCAATACGGAAACCGATTCATTTTATGCGGTAAAGAATCTCGGCAGTATTTTTACGCAGCATTACAACAGTGCAACACTTCCCGGTGACGGGGAGATTATATAGCTGAATGAAAGAATGAACAGGAGGAATGAAATGAAAAAAGCAGTTATGCTGATATGCGCTGCATTCGCCGCCGCATATGGTTTTTCTGCCGGTGGTATGGAAAACCAGCCGGCTGCATCGGCGTCGGGTCCGGCGACGGTTACGTACTGGACACCATTGAATGCGAATATCGCAAAAGTTGTGCAGGATATGGGGCAGACGGAAAATACGAAGGAGTGGGAAAAACAGACCGGTACGAATATCAAATTCCAGCATATACCTTCAGGAAATGATTCCCAGGTAACGGAAGGTTTTAATATTCTTGTCGCTTCAGGCAATTACCCCGATATTATTGAATATAAGTGGATCGACTATCCGGGCGGCCCCAGTGCGGCAATTGCTGACGGTGTCATTATTCCGCTGAATGAAGTTTTTAAGAAATATTGTCCGAATATTTCAAAAATGCTCAGGGATAATCCTGATGTTGCCAAGATGGTTTCCACTGACGACGGCATTTACTATGTTTTTCCCTTCCTGCG
Organism: Treponema sp. UBA1798; assembly: GCA_002319875.1. GTDB lineage: Bacteria > Spirochaetota > Spirochaetia > Treponematales > Treponemataceae > Treponema_D. The sequence continues at coordinate 7,678 of DCFS01000205.1, forward strand.
CGGACTTTCATACAAAAATAATATGCTGCTGTTTTCCGAAGGCTTTGTCATCCGCAAAGATCTTCTCGACAAACTCAAAATGTCAGTACCTGAAACCCCGGCAGACTGGTATGCCATGCTGAAAGGTTTCAAAAATCTTGGCATAAAAACGCCTTTGACACTGAGAGCTGATCATATCAGCCGCGCAATGGCACCCGGATTCGACAGTTATGATGATTTTTATATCGATAACGGTAAAGTACATCATGGTGCTATTGAACCGGCACGGAAAGCGTACCTTGAAACGATGGCAAAATGGTATAAGGAAGGTCTTCTCGACAATGATTTCTTTGCAGTCGACAAAAAAACACAGGCAACGAAAGTTCTGAACGGCGAGTGCGGCGCAACGTATGCTCCCGGCGGTTCCGGTATCGGGACATGGCTTCCTGCCATGCGTAAAACCGATCCGAATGTAGAACTCGTTTCAGCACCTCCTATGAGTTCAAAGAAGGGCAGGTATGCTAAATTCAGCAAGATGAATACGCTGTACAGCGATTCAGGTTATTCTGCAGCAATCTCGACATCATGTAAAAATATTGAAGCTGCGGCAAAACTCCTTGATTATAATTATGGTACAGCAGGCCACAATCTTGCTAATTTCGGTATTGAAAACGTATCCTACAAGATGGTAAACGGTAATCCTGTGTATACGGATATGATTATGAAAAATTCCAAGGGACTTTCAATTACTGACGCGATGAGTCTGTACATCCGCGGGCATATTCATGGCCCGTTTGTGCAGGATCAGCGGGAGCTGGAACAGTATTATCAGCTGCCTGAACTGAAGGATGCGCTCAAATTATGGACCCGTACCGATATGGGAAAACATATCTATCCTCCGGCAACGGTTCCTGAAAAGGATACAGGATATCTTGCTTCTATTATAAACAACGTGAATACCTATATGGCTGAAAATGAGGCAAAGTTTATTACCGGTGCGCTGCCGATTTCTGAATTCGACAACTATGTTGCACAGTTAAAAAAATTCGGTATAGAAAAAGCAATCGAAATAAAACAGACGGCCTATGACCGCTATATGGCCAAAAAATAAAGACTACTATTAGAAAACAACAACTCCTCTGCCTGCACCGGAGTTGTTGATTTGTGCAGGGACGGTCTGAAAGCCGTCCCTGTCATGAAAAGGATATACTGATGAACCCATGTGAAAAACTTTTGAACCGTATCAATTTTGATTTTCCCGGCCTTGAGAAAGCCCGGGGCTATGCGGCAGAAAAAAATACCGAAGCGTGTATGGATGCTGTGATTGACTATTATAGAAAACGGACGAAACCAGTGTATCTTTTTGATGACACCGATATCCGCAAATGTACAGATCCTCGTGTTTTTTCGGAAGCGGAACAGTCAATGAATCATTATATTTACGGTTATCAGTTTAAGGGTGATATAGACTGGCTGTTCAATCCTACGGAGCATACTTCTCATGATAACGAATGGAGCTGGTCTCTGTTCCGGAATATTTACTGGCAGCCGCTTGCACGTGCGTATGTTCAGACAGGTGATGAAAAATATGCTGCTGAATTTGCAAAGCAGCTTGAAAGTTTTGCCGGCGCCTGGCCTGTTGATGATTTTCTCAACGACAGTACATTTGAAACAAAATTCAAGTTTCCGGGACACGCCTGGCGTACCATAGAAACCGGCATGCGCATCTATACGACATGGCTTCCCTGCTTTACAGCGTTCCGTAAATCACCGTCGCTCGACCGGAATTTCTGGGCTGTGTACCTTTCAATGATCTACGATCACGCAGAGTTTCTTATGTCACATTATTCCAATCATGAGCGCAGCAGCAACTGGCTCAGCATGGAGTGCTCAGCCCTTTTTCAGTGCGGACTTATGTTTCCTGAATTGAAAAAGGCTGCTGAGTGGAAACAGACCGGATATGAACGGGCCATGCATGAAGTTCTGTACTGCTTTGACGCTGACGGCGTTCATATGGAACGCACGCCGATTTATCACCTTGTAGCTTCGATTGCATTCCTTCAGGTATATCGCCTTTGTATTCTGAACGGGCTGCCCGTTCCGCCGTATATGCTGCCGGTCCTTGAAAAAAGCGCGGAATTCGTGATGATGCTCATTAAACCGGATCTTTCTACTCCGATGATCGGGGATGCGGACCGCGACGATCTTACGACGCCGCGGGCAGACAGATCCGAATACGAAGGCATGAATCTCTCGTTCAATCCGGAGGATCTGAACGAACTGCGGGCATATTTCCGTATCATGGCGGAACTGACCGGAAGGAAGGACTTTCTCTATTTTGCCACGCTTGGGAAAAAAGGATCGGAACCTGAAAAAAAAGACTATGCATTCACATCTGCCGGTATCTATGTTATGCGGACCGGCTGGAAAAAGCATGATACGTATTTTCTTGTGAACGGCATACAGCTTGAACGCGGGGAACGCAGCACGCACAGCCACAACGACCAGGGACATGTTGAACTGATGATCCGTGGAGAAGATGTGCTTGTAGACAGCGGACGTTATATTTACAACAGTTCCAGCTGGAAAGACTGGCGCCACTATATTACATCGGCATGTGCGCATAACACGGTATATATCGACGATCATACGATGGGTGAAGTCCCGGATGTCAGCAGGGTCAGGGGAGTAAGGACATGGTGTCACGAATTCGGCAGGAAGGGCGGGTACGATATTATCGACATATCGCATAACGGGTATGCCTTTATGGATGATCCCGTATTTCACCGCCGCCGCGTTATCCGGCTTGAGGGCGACGTTTTTATCATCGATGATCAGCTGACGGGTTTGGGAAAAGCTTCCCATGATCTGCGCCTGTATTTCAATTTTGCTCCGGGAAAGCTCGACGCTGCAGTTCATACTGTTTCACAAATCCGGTATGTGTACACGACGGAGAAACAGACTCATTTCAATTTTGTGTCCAGTTGCAGCGTTCATGAAAATGCTGTTATGCTGTACGGAAGCGAAGACCCGAAAGGCGGCTGGATAAGTTACTATTATCCGCAGCGCATAAGCGCTCCTCAGTTGTATCTGCATACGTCAGAAAAAATACCACTGCGGTTTATTACGGTTATTACACCTGAAGGGATAACGGCGGATACTGCCGTAACGCTTGAATCTTCGGAAATTGTCGTACATACTGCGGGCGGCGCAGACAGAAAACTTGTCATTGACAGGGAAGAGGGGGTAAAGCTATGAGATTCGGGATTTGTACGTCCGTCGATAACGCGTTGTGGGCACGAAAAACGGGCTTTGACTATATTGAATTGCCGGCATCGGCAACCGGACAGTTGAATGCACAGGAATTTGCCCATGCAAAAGCGGAGCTGGAAACTGCCGGTATCCGTGCGGAGCGGTTTAATCTTTTGTTTCCGAAAACGATGAGTCTGATAGGGGCTGATGCCGACCTGCAGATAGTAAAAGACTGGCTTGAAACGGTATTCGGACGTATGCATGAAATGGGCGGTACCGTAGCAGTCTTCGGATCCGGTAAATGCAGGAATCTGCCGCAGGATATGGGTTTTGCCGGCGGATTTTCCCGTCTTGTTGCAGTTGTAAAACTTGCCGGTGAAATTGCATCCCGTTACGGTATTTCGATAGCGGTCGAACCACTGAACCGCAGCGAAACGAATATGGTCAATTCCGTGACAGAAGGTGCCATGCTGGCATACTGTGCGGACAGGGCGAACGTCGGTGTTCTTGCCGACTGGTATCATATGACCGTGGAAAATGAACCTGCTGAGCATATCTGTATGGTAAAAAAGATCCTGCATACTCATATTGCCCAGGGAACGCTCCGGCAGTATCCGTCCGGCAGTGGAAAGGAACTGTTGCCCTTTTTTGCGGCACTGAAAAAAGCGGAATATAATGGAACGATGAGCATAGAAGGAAAAACAGATGCCATTAAAGAAGACGGTCCGGTAGCGCTTGCATTGTTACGGGAACTGTCGGAAAGAGGAGAAAGGATATGAATAAAGTCAGACTTGGGCTTATCGGCTACGGAAAAATAGGCAGCCAGCATGTAAAAGGTCTTCTTTCCGGTGCTGTACCGCAGTGTGAACTGGCTGCGGTGGCGGACACGGACCCGGCAAGACTTACCGCTGCAAAGCAGGCTGCCGGAGAAAAGCTTTTAACATTCGATTCTGCGGAAGCCCTGATACACAGCGGTAAAGTCGATGCCATTCATATCTGTACGCCGCATTATTTTCATCCTGTCTATGCAATAGCCGGTTTAAAAGCCGGTCTGCATGTACTGGTGGAAAAGCCGGCTGGGGTTTATACAAAACAGGTAAAAGAAATGAATGCGGTTGCCGCCGGAACGGACCGGGTTTTTGCCATGATGTTCAATCAACGGACAATGCCCGTGTACCAGAAGGCTCGTGAACTGGTCAAAAGCGGAGAACTTGGAGAGATAACCCGTACCAACTGGATTATTACCAACTGGTTCCGTTCGCAGAGCTATTACGACCAGGGCGGCTGGCGGGCTACCTGGGAAGGTGAAGGCGGCGGTGTCCTGCTTAATCAGAATCCCCATAATCTTGATCTGTTCCAGTGGATATGCGGTATGCCCGACAGGGTGAAATCCGTCGTCTACTATGGTAAACACCGTAAAATAGAAGTTGAAGACGACGTGTATGCGCTGTTTGAATATCCGAACGGCGCTACCGGCTGCTATATCACGACGATAGCGGATTCTCCCGGTACCAACAGGCTTGAAATATGCGGTGACAGGGGAAAGCTTGTTATTGAAGACAACAAACTGTTTTTTTACCGCCTCTGTGAAAACATCAGTGATTTTAACAGCCGTTACACCGGCGGTATCGGGCAGCCTGAATGCTGGAAAATAGAGGTACCACTGAAGGGTACCTATACCAGCCATATGGGCATTCTTCAGAATTTCTGCGATGCGATCCTTAAAGGCACACCGCTCATTGCGCCGGGACAGGAAGGTATTTACGGCCTTGAACTGTCAAATGCCATCCATCTGTCTTCCTGGACGGGTGAAAACTGGGTCGATATTCCTGTAGACGATGAACTGTTTTATACAAAGCTGCAGGAAAAAATACAGAAAAAATGAATATCCGGCAGAGTAAACGTACTACCAGCATCGCTGTCACGTGGTTTGTCTCATATATGGTGGTCCTGCTGGTTCCCCTCTGTGTATTTATTGTTTTTTCGGTACGGTATATGGCTGTCCTGACTACGGAGATAGAATATTTTAATGCGCTTTCGATCAGGCAGGTACAGCTTTACGTTGATAATGTTGTACAGGAATCGTATTCCGTTGCGGAAACGCTAAATGCTTCTGAGGAAATAAAAAAACTGCTGCAGTATTCTTCCCGGGAAAAAATCCCGGTGCTGGATCTGTATGCTGCACAGGAACGGATCCGCAAAACCCGTTCTTATGTTCAGGGAATAGAAGATATCTACCTGTTCTGTCCGTCATTCGACCTGGCAGTCGGTAAAACATCGTATACTTCTTCGCAGACTTATTTTGCATCCTATCTTTCTGATTCAACTTTTTCTTTCGACCAGTGGCGCAGCCTGGTCTCCGATAAGCAACCGTCCGTAAGGCTGTCCGATTTTTCCTGGAAAACACCTGCCGACAGTACGGGAAAAATACTGCTTGTCAGGCCCCTTACGGTTATTCCCCACGGAAAGGCTTATGCGAATCTTGTCATGGTCCTTGACCGTTCCATCCTCCAGCCGGCCAGCAGCAAACAGTTTCATACGCTGCTGATTACTGATACGTACCGGCACAGAATAATTTATAACAGTTCGTCCGGACTGATAGATACCGCACAGCTTCCTGACAGGTGTTTTAAGTCCGGACTGTTTACGCTCCGCCAGAAGATCGGAAAAAATGATTTTATGATTGCGGGTACGGATTCCGGGGTGCTTAACTGGAAATATCTGGCACTGGAAGAGCGGTCTGAATATTTCGGGCAGTCATCGTTTATACAGCGGACGACTATTATCTGGCTTTCCGTCTGCTTTTTTCTCGGACTCAGTTTTATTGCACTTCTGACGCGTCACAGCTATAAGTCCGTAGATGACGTCGTTAAAACGATAGATACCCATGCAAACGGAAAAAGGCGGGGTAATGAATTCCTGTATATACATAATGCGATAGAAAAAATGCAGGAAGATAAAAAATATCAGATCCGTAACCAGATGATCACGGATCTCGTACAGAAGTTTGACGATAAGAAGCTGCCGTCAAGATCTGAACTTGCCGGGCAGGGGATCACTTTTCAGTCGAATCTGTTTGCGGTAATGGTGTATAGAATTGGCAGTTCCGAAGATTCTGAAAATTACCGCGACCGGATACGGACTGTTATTACCAGAGCTTTTTCAGCGGCGTCAATACTGGTGTATTTTTTCGATGTTGAGGAATATATAGGTGCCATTCTTAACATCGGAGTTGAAAAAGAATCTGATGAACTGTATGAGCGGATGGAAATATGTATGGAAACCATGTGCCGGCTGGAAAACCGGAGGGTCCCCGTTGCCTGTTCGAATATTGTTTTTACCTATTTTGATCTGTATACGGCTTTTGTGCAGGCAATAGATACACTGAACTATGCACGGCTTATAGCCGATGCCGGAATACATTTTTACCGGGATATGATTTCCCATGCGGCCGGACATACGTTTGAATATTCCGCGGAAACGGAAGTCCGGATAATGGATGAACTCAAAAAAGGAAATGAAACGGCTGTCATGGGGTGTATCGATGAAGTCATAGCGCTGAACCGTGCGGCTATGATTACTCCGAAATCGACCCGGTTTCTTCTTCTGAATATCGCCGGTACCGTTATAAAAGTATTCAGCCGCCTCGATGAAAAAGCGCTGGCGCTGTATCCTGATATATCGCTCCGGCCGATACTGGAAGATACAACTTTTGAAATTTTCAGAGATGATATAAAAAAAATAGTACATGGCGTCTGTGAAGTTCTCAGGCATGATATTGCACTTATCCAGAACAGGGAAGAATTTTCTCTGTATAATGCTGTTCTTGTCTATATTAATGAACAGTATACCAATTTCAATCTTTCTCTGAATCTTATCGCCGATGAAGTTGATCTGTCTCCGGTAGCACTTTCCCGGCTTTTTAAGAAATACAGCGGCGACTGTATTTCCGATTATATTATTTCAGTACGCATCGCACATGCAAAACAACTGCTTAAAACAGGGGCAGGCCTTGCTTCGGTGGCTTCGCAGTGCGGTTTTGCCAGTTTGCGTACATTCATGAGGGTATTCAAAAATCAGGAGTCGATGACTCCCGGACAATATGAAACTATGGCAGGCGGAAAATGAAAAAATTCGGTACGGCGATCATTGGCTGTGGAGCAGTTGCCAGAAACCATGGAAAGGCACTTGCAGTCTCTCAGGCTGCGGAATTACGATATTGTGTCGATATCGACAGAAAAAAAGCAGAAGCTTTTTCGGAAATATACGGAGGGAACGTTTTGTGTTCCTATACGGATCTTTTTTCGAAAGATGACGTGAATGTCGTACATATCGTTACACCGCATTTTACTCATCCGGAAATCGCTATTGACTGCATGGAACACGGACTTGATGTTTTCTGCGAAAAACCTCTTGCCATCCATGTTTCCGACGGAGAGCGCATGATCCGGACTGCCGATAAAACAGGCAGGCATCTCTGCGTCTGTTTTCAGAACCGGCTGAATGACAGCTCTGTCCGCGCAAAGCAGCTGATTGACAGCGGTGCGTATGGAAAAATTATTTCTGCCGCAGCGACTGTACGATGGGACCGGCATGGAGCTTATTACAGTGAATCCCCCTGGAGGGGACAGTACGATACGGAAGGCGGCGGCTGTATTATAAATCAGTCAATCCATACGATTGATCTGCTGCAGTATCTGGCAGGCGGGATAGTTTCACTTTCAGCGGTTGATGCGAAACTTCGTACTACAGACGATTATGAAGTGGAAGACAGCTGTATGGCTAATTTTCAATTGTGTAACGGAGCTGGTGCGGTGGGATATTTTACCAACTGTGCGGCGGGATTCAAGACAGCGGTTGTCGAAATTGTCTGCGAAAAGGCCCGGCTTACAATAGAGCAGAAGGGACTTGAAGTAAAAACTGATTCCGGTGTTCAGTATTTTGAAAGCGAAGTTGCAACCGGTGAAAAATCGGAGTGGGGGCTTTCACACGGGAGAATAATAGAGGCATTCTATGATGCTGTCCGTGATAAGCGACCGGTTCCGGTAGACGGCCGCGCAGCGCTTGAGGCAGTGAAGATAATTGAGGCTATCCAGCATTCAAAAGGGAAAACAGTCCCGGTCAAATAAGGACAAAAGCGCAAAACGTATGAAAAATCTGGGCGGTCATGTATTCTCGTGACGCGGCTATATATTCCGGAGACGCGGTTCATCCCCGCAGGAATGCGGTTACGTGCTGTCAGGACGCGGTTATTTT
>DCFS01000205.1:16525-20746 GCA_002319875.1 Treponema sp. UBA1798
CGGTTATGTACGCCGGCGGGACGGCCATACATTTGAATATGCCGATTATCCGGACCCGTTCTGATGGTTTATAAAAAATTCCTGTCGTGATACAATACCTTATTTTACAGGAGTTAGTATTTATGGATGAAACATTGATAGACGGGTATAAGTCTTTCCTTGATAACGGAAAAACGGAACGCGAGTGTGTAAAACAGATTCTCCGCGAAGCAGAGAAACACGGATATAAAGATGTTGGCACTTCCGGTAAACTCCGGACTGGCGACAAGGTCTATATACAGAAGATGGGGAAAAGCATCGTTCTGTTTGATATCGGGGAAGAAAGTCTTGAAAAAGGCTTGAATATTCTTGGAGCGCATATTGATTCACCGAGACTTGACGTAAAGCAGAATCCTTTTTATGAAAAAGATTTCATCACCTATCTCAATACCCATTATTACGGCGGCATAAAGAAATATCAGTGGGTTACGCTCCCGCTTGCCATTCACGGTGTTATCTGTAAAACGGATGGCTCTGTTCTTGATGTAAAAATCGGCGAAGATGAGACGGATCCGGTTTTCTGTATTTCCGATATCCTGCCTCATATGGCACAGGATCAGATGAAGGAAAAGGCGTCTGATTTTATCCCGGGTGAAAATCTTGATCTTGTCGCAGGGTCAATAATACCGGTAAAGGATGAAGATAAGGATAAGGATAAAAGTCCGCACAAAGGCATGAAAAATATTCTCAGCCTGCTTGAAAAAAAATATGGCATTAAAGAAGCGGATTTTACTTCAGCTGAACTTGAAGTAGTGCCCGCAGGAAAAGCGCGCGATATGGGATTTGACCGTTCTCTTATTCTTGCATATGGGCAGGATGACCGTTCCTGTGCATATACTTCGGTACAGGCAATGTTTGATTCTCCTGCGGGAACACGCACAAGGTGCTGTGTGTGCGTTGATAAAGAGGAAATAGGCAGCGTAGGCGCAACGGGGATGGCATCGCATCTGTTTGAAAACGCACTGGCTGAAGTTATTGACCGTACTGAAAAGGGATTCAGTGACCTTTCCATGAGGCGGTGCCTTGCAAACAGTTTTATGCTTTCAAGTGATGTGAACGCTGCGTATGACCCGATAAACAGCAGTCTTTATGACCGCGACAATGCGTCGTTTCTGGGTGGCGGCGTCGTATTCAACAAGTATACCGGAGCCCGCGGCAAGTATGCAGCAAGCGACGCCAATGCCGAGTTTATAGCAAAAGTCAGGGCTGTCATGGATACCGCTAAGGTATCATATCAGATGGCGGAAATGGGAAAGGTAGACCAGGGCGGCGGCGGAACTATCGCATGTTATGCAGCAAAATACGGTATGAATGTACTCGATGCAGGTGTCTCCGTACTCAGTATGCATGCCCCCTGGGAAATTACCAGCCGGGAAGATATATGGCAGGCATATCAGTGTTATAAGGCATTCCTTCAGATACGGTAAAAAAATACACGGAACGTCCGCTTTTCGGATATCAGAGGACCGCTGATTATACCATCAGGATTTAACCGGCGTGTCCTTAAAATCGGAATGGATTTTGCAGACAATTCAATTGTTCTGCAGACCCTGTTCTTTTCTGTTCAGCATATATTTGATAACGGTGAGGATCAGCATAACGGCAAGTGCGACGGCTATCGCACTGATTCCGCTCGTGACGCCGAGGTTGTCGGCTTCAGCTATGGAAGAGCCGTTCCGTACTGCTGCAGCAGTAACATTCTGCGCTATGGCACCTACGATCATGGGCATACTGATTGCCCCTGTAAGTGCTATTCCTATACAGGTTCCGATTGCGACGGGAGAAGAATTGTATTCCGGTTTCATTGTAGAAAGCGTCGTCGGATAAATACCCGACATACTGAATCCCGTTCCCAAGAGTCCGATGATGATAACCGGCATGTACCGTGTGGATATCATCATAACAAAGAAAAAGGTATTGAGCGCTGCCAGTACGAGAACAAGCCTGCTTCTGTTGACTTTTGCGGAAACGGATGCGCACATCAGCCGTCCGCCCATTATCATTATCCACATCAGAGACGAGGTTATCTGTGCAAAAGTCTGCCCCATGAGACCTGTGTCTTTGAAATAGGTAACAAGCCATCCCATATTTGCAGATTCACCGCACAGGTAGAATGTCAGTATTGCCGTATTAAGCCAGTACGTAAATGAACGGTAAAAAGGAACTGTACGTATGCCGGAGACTGCCGGTTTCTTCTTACCTTCGGGAATAGTGCTCATCGATGACAGCCCGAGCATGAAGTCTACTATAAGAATACAGACTGCCACAAACCACATGGTGAACCGCCAGCCCGAGCTTTTTGAAAACGAAGAAAGAAAAATCAGTATAAAGGGCGAAAGCAGTGCTCCGAGCGCAAAGGTTGCGTGAAGAATGTTGAGACCCGCAGTCTTGTTTTTTGTCGTATCAGCTACGACAACATTGGTAATATTGCTTGCAGTGCCCCGTCCCATTCCCGTTAGCGTGAAAGCGATAAGGAGCATTACAGGATTTCCGGTAACCGTTATCATTGTTAAACCGATTATGAGACAGCTGAACATGATGATCGTAGATTTTTTCCGTCCTATTGCATAGGGAAGGAATCCTGCTATTACGACTGCTGCCAGATTACCTATCTGATGAAAAGAATATGCGCTGCCGGTAAGAATATAGCTGATGTTATAGGCACTTTTAAGATTCGGCAGAATGGCTCCGAGCAGCGTACTCACCATTCCGGTTGTAAAGAAGGAAAAATAAATTGTATCAAGCAGACGTATGTTTTTCTGTTCTACGCCGAGTTTTTCCATTAAAGAGTTCATTTGATTATAGTATCATTAATGCCGGCATGTGTCCATGAAATGAGAAATGAGGTGTTTTCAAAAATAACAGGCTTTTGAAAACACCTCAAATATGCTATATTGGAAAAATGCTGATTTTTTTCTGCCGTTCGGAAGTTCCGGAAAAACCTTTGTTTTCGCCTTCATTCCTTTTTAATCTTGTCCTGCCTCTTGTTGCCGAGCAGTTTCTTGCCGTTACGATAGGTATGGCGGATACCGTGATGGTCACGTCCTGCGGAGAGGCTGTCGTAAGCGGCGTTTCTCTTATTGATTCTTTTTCGCAGCTCATGGTTTCACTTTTTGCCGCGTTTGCAACCGGAGGCGCCGTTGTTGCAAGCCAGTATCTGGGGCACAATGAGCCGGACAGGGCCTGCGATTCTGCAAAGCAGCTTATGAATGTTTCGGTACTGGCAGGCCTTATCGTAGTGCTTGCTCTGCTGCCTTTCAGACAATATGTGCTTGATCTTCTGTATGGTAAAATCGATCCGGACGTAATGCAGAATGCGAGCGTCTATTTTCTCTATCTGATACTTTCTTATCCGTTTCTGGCAATATACAACAGTTGTGCTGCTCTTTTCCGTTCCATGGGGGACAGCCGGATGAGCCTGAAAGTGAGCATTCTGATGAATGTTCTGAATATAGGAGGAAATGCAGCTCTTATTTACGGATTTGGTATGGGCGCTGCAGGAGCTGCCATATCAACGCTCGTAAGCAGAATCGTTTCTGCGCTGGTAATGGTGTTTTTGTTATGCCAGTCATCGAGACAGATCCATTTTATACATCCTTTACGCTTTGAATGGAATGGTCGTATCGTCGCAAGCATCTTCAAAGTCGGAATTCCGACAGGTATCGAAGGTGCCGTGTTTCAGATAGGTAAAGTTCTGGTCCAGACATTTATGGCTGGTTTCGGAACCGCATCTCTTGCCGCGAATGCGATCAGTAACAGCGTTGCCGGGCTTGCAAATGTTCCGGGTAATGCGCTGGGACTTGCCATGATACCCGTCGTCGGTCAGTGTATCGGGGCGGATGAAAAAAAACAGGCTGTATACTATACGAAAAAGCTTATGCGGATTACTTATTATGCGGTGTGTGGTCTTGCATTAGTGCTGTTCATTTTTACACCTCAGATTGTCGGCGTTTTCCATTTAAGCAGTGAAGCCACCGGTATGACCGTTGTTATTTTGCGTACCTTTATGTTCGGATCTGCGCTCGTGTGGCCGCTGTCGTTCGGTTTGCCGAATGCCCTCCGTGCAGCCGGTGATGCACGTTTTACTATGTATGTATCGATGTTCAGTATGTGGATGTTCCGTGTCGTATCAAGCTATATCATTTCGGTTATTTTCGGATTGAAGCTGTACGGTGTATGGAT
>DCFS01000205.1:21140-28143 GCA_002319875.1 Treponema sp. UBA1798
GGAACAAGTGGCCGGAATTACAATATCAGCGGTAATGCATTTTTTCAGTAAGTTGAAAAAAACATATAGTCAGGTAAGCCGCCGTTCGGGCGGCTGCGCCTATATTCCTCACGGATGTGCCGGATCTTCAGAAGAGCATGATTATGTAAAAGACAGGGAAAAAAAACTTAAGTGACCAGCTGATAAAGTTTACCGGGATTTTATCAGAGTGTCTCTTGAGGCAGCGTACCCCTCCTGTGGCGGGATAGATGTCGCATTTTCATATTTCAGATATTTTGAAATCGTTTCCAGCAGCCGGTCTATGTTTATCGGTTTACTTATATAGTCATTTATTCCGGCTTCGCGGGCGTCTTCAATGTCTTTTTCATATGCGTTCGCACTCATTGCGATCAGCGGAAGCGTTTGGGCATCGGGATGACCCGATGTCCTGATTTTTCTGGCACACTCGTAGCCGTCCATCTCAGGCATTTTTATATCCGTAAAAATAAGCTGATACGTACCGGCCTGGCTTTCCAGAAATTTTTTGAGCCCGCTTTTCCCGTTTTCTGCAGTATCGGATGAAATTCCGTACATGGCAAGAATTTCCGCCAGTATCTGCATATTTATGGGATTATCCTCCAGGATCAGGGCTCTTGTTTTTTCAAATTTTCGTATCCTGTTTACGTTTACACGCGGACTGTCCGTGTTTTCTGTCTGTCTGACAGACGAGGGTATATCGAATGTAATATCAACTGTAAATATACTGCCTTCATTTTTTCTGCTTTTTACTGATACCGTTCCATTCATAAGCGAGACCAGGTTGTGAACGATCGTAAGTCCGAGTCCTGAACCGCCGTAAACGGACGCAGTGATAGCATTTTCCTGTTCAAACGGTTTGAATATCCGTGAAAGCATGTCCTCCGACATGCCGATTCCATTATCTGATACGACAAAACGGACCGGGAGCTGGTTATCATGCATAAGTCCCGGCTGAATGGAAAAAGCTACGTTACCTCCTTCAGGTGTAAATTTCAATGCGTTCGACAACAGATTTATAATGATCTGGGTAAGCCGCAGTTCATCACCTAAAATATTCAGATTGATATCGTCGGAAACGGTGACAGTGAACGTAAGTTTTTTCTGTTGTGCTACCGGACGTTCTATCTGTTCAATAGTTTCTATTACTTTTTTAAGATTGAATTCTGCGCGTATCAGTTTCATTTTGCCGTTTTCTATTTTTGACATATCAAGAATGTCATTCAGAAGCCCCAGAAGATATTCTGCAGATGTTTTTGTTTTATCAAGTGCATCGGCAAGCACCTTTTTGTTCTGTATATTCTGTCTGGCTATAAAATTCATGCCGATTATGCCATTTAAGGGAGTCCTGATGTCGTGGCTCATCCGTGCAAGGAATTCACTTTTTGCATTGTCCGCTTCTTTTGCCTTTATCAATGCATTGTTCAGCGATATGCTTGTCTGTCTGATATTCCTGTTCATTTTCCATTGCAGGTGATAGTACAGAATCAGTATCAGAATGACGGCTGCGGTCAGAAATGAAATAAAAAGCGTCGTTGAAAACAGTACTTTCCGTGATTCCGTATAAACGGAATCGATGGAGGACTGCTCGAAATTCAGAACGGCAGTAATATGTGCCGGAACGGCATTGTAGAGGGGATCGAGTACTGCATGAATAAAGTTTTTTATGCTTTCGTTACTGTTCCGCTTGTCTGCAATATATGCAAAAAGATTTTTATTTTGTTCCCGTATGTTTTCAAGCAGCTGCGCAAGGATGACAATATCGGTTACCGATCCTGTGTACTGTTTTTCCAGCGATTTATAAATGCTAGCAGTCCGGAGATACAGGCCTTCCAGCATTGTATCGGTATAACTGACAGTCTGCGGACTCCGTTGTCTTTCAAGCTGAAGAACATATATGTGCATTTTTTCAACGTTTGTACTTGCATCTGTTATTTTCCGCATTACCTCAGCCGGCTGTCTGGTTGTAGTCTGTATCTGCCGGGCAAGGTTGTACATACTGCAGATTGAAATCAACAGCGACGCGACAAGAAGTCCGCAGATTATAATAAGACTTCCTGTTGCCATAATCCGCATTAATGAAGAATTAGGTGTCGCCTGCAACATTTTTGATTTCATTCAACAAACAGAATAACATTGAAAACAGCCAAAATCAAATTTTATCGGATATTTACCGGTGATAAAGTTTTCCGCGGGTGATAAAATCCATTTCTGCAAGTTTTTTGCCGCTGATACGTTTAGTCATTTCCTGAGGTTTTTTGTGCGGTTTTGACAGTTCCGGTTTATTTCCGGCTGCAACCCAGACTGGCTGTACAGGGTGTGGATCTCCTTTCTGAACATATTCGAGCCATTCCTCCGGTTCCGCTATTTCAAATTTCATGTGTTTGCCGGTAAAGGGATGGTCAAATTCAAGTGTGCGGGCATGTAATGCAAGCCGTCCGAACGGATCTGTACCCGCGCGGTAATTTTCATCTCCGGCAATCGGGTATCCTTTTGAAGCGAGGTGTGCGCGGATCTGATTCTTTTTTCCGGTATCAAGACTCAACTCGAAAAGCGTGTGCGTCGGACCGCGGGCGAGTATCCTGTAATGAGTACGGGCCGGCACCGTTTTGAATTCGGCTTTGTTATCTTCGAATCCGAGGTGCTTTTCATAGATTGAAGCTTCCTGACCGTTTCTGTCTGTCCGTTTTGTTTTTTCTGCAGGAACATCACCTGAGTGCGGGACAAAGCCGATATTATGAGCATTATAGGCAAGCGGATCGTCTATAATGCCGGAATCAGCAAGACTGTTTTGCCGCGGATTTTGTGCGACGGCACGATATAAACGTTCCGTTACCATTTTATGCCACGTATCCATGATTTTCTGTTGAGCCGGCTCTGTCAGCGCAAACATCATCACTCCGGATGTATCGCGGTCCAGCCGGTGTACCGTAAATGGCCGGTGCGTTGCCGAACAGGTTCCTGTTTTTCTAAGCATCTGCTCCAGAACATCCAGAGCAGTACGTGATTTACTTCCGGGATACGGAACCGAAAGCATTCCGGAAGGCTTGTTGATGACAACGAGGTACTGGTCTTCGTAAAGAATTTCTATCTGCTCGCGACCGTAATCAGTTTTATGACTGCGTTTATATTGTGTGCTGGCTTTTACCATAGTGCCTGTACTTTATCATTTTTCTGACAAATAGTGTATGGAAAATACCCTGCATATTTTAATAATGGGGAGGTCTTCTGTTCGGAATATCTTCAAGGGAATCGGTCAGATCATGAAGTTTTTCGGAAATCATTTTATTTTCCCTTTGGAGAATATCAAGTGTCTGTGTATGTTCTACACTGACTGTCTGCAATTTATTTATAAAATCTTCTATATAAGCGAGTTTTGTCTCTATGGCAGTAAGGCGTTCATCGGTTTCTTTATCCATGGTTTTATTGTATTCGTTTCACAGGATCTGGTCAAACATATAAAAAAGGCGGCAGAAAAACCCGCAGATTCCCGCCGCTTCTCTTTTTGTAACTGTCCCTCCTTACAGGAGGGACCCCTGCGGATCTGCACCATAAGGATGCAGATGCCGGTATCAGGGATTATGCAGCAGCCCTTATGCTGCTTCGATAGCGATTCTTTTCGGGGCCTCCAGCGATTTGCGGGGTATCTTCACGCTGAGTACACCGTTTTTGAATGTCGCTGCGACTTTTTCGCCATCGACATCGTCCGGAAGTGTGAACCGTCTTGTAAACTCGTTCACGCGGCGTTCGCGTATAAGCCATGTACCTTCATCTTTTTTTGCGTTTTTCTTATCAGAAGATTTCTCTTCTTTCGTTTCCTCGTGATGCGAAGAAATTGTCAGAACATTGTGGTTGAGTTCAAGATTTACATCTTTTTCAGTTCTTCCGGGTAAGTCCATCTCAAGCGTATAGGCATCTTTATTTTCTTTCACATCCACCTTGGGTGTATTGAAAGAACCCCTGAAAGTAAAGTCAGGAAGCGTGTCTTCCAGCGCAGTGTTAAAGAAGTTGTCTAAAAGTGATAATTCGTTCATAGTATGTCTCCTTTTACCCATTGTGGTAATCTATTAAGATTTTTCCGGAGTTTTTCTGCTCCTGCTGATTTTATTCAGCTTTCACAGTATTATATAGCATATATCGTGCCAACCTTAAAAAATTTGCACAATAGCAGGGAATATGAAAAAAATAACCGGAATAATGGCTCCGGGAGAGTCGGAATGGCTGTCGCTTTATATTTACGGCCAGTGGAGGACGAAAAATGACACGATGAGTCAAAATAGCTTTTGTAAATGTGTTATTCTGACTCATCGTTAAATGTAATTGCGGGATGAATGAATCAAAACGGCATAATTTTTCGGATAGAATAGGCAGACTTCTGTTGGTAAATGGAAATATTTTTGAAAGTGCCTGAAATCAGGTTATGATTTGAACCGGTTTGCCGGATAAGCAGGTTTTGTCTCTATGGCAGTAAGGTGTTCACCGGTTTTTTTATACATGGCTTTATGGTATTCGTTTTGCAGGATCCGGTAAAACAAAAAAAGGCGGTAAAAACTGATCTTGTCTTTACCGCCTCATCTGCTATTCAAACGGAAGCCTTATGACAGATCTGTACCATATAGGTGCAGCTGTCGGTATCCGCTGTTATGCAGTAGTCTTTATGCTGCTTCGATTGCGATTCTTTTCGGTGCCGCCTGAAGTTTGCGGGGAATACTTACGCTCAGTACTCCGTTTTTGAAGGTAGCGGTAACTCCTTCCCCATCAACATCATCAGGCAGTGTGAACCGTCTTGAGAACTCACTCTCGCGGCGTTCGCGTATAAGCCATGTTCCTTCATCATTTTGTGCGTTCTTTTTATCTGAAGATTTTTCTTCGCTGTTTTCTTCGCTGCGCGAAGAAATGGTCAGAACGTTGTGATCGAGCTCAAGGTTTACATCCTTTTCTGTTTTGCCCGGTAAATCCATTTCAAGGGTGTACGTATCTTTATTTTCTTTCACATCCACCCTGGGTGTATTGAAAGAACCCCTGAAAGTAAAGTCAGGAAGCGTATCTTCCAGTGCATTGCTAAAGAAGTTGTCTAAAAGTGATAATTCGTTCATAGTATGTCTCCTTTTACCCATTGTGGTAATTTTTGAAGTATTTGGAAGTTAAGCCCTTCAGGCCTTGCTTCCGGTAAGCCTTTGGTCTGTTCCGGTTTCCCGATCCCAATCCATCAGCTTTCACTATATTATATAGCATGTACTGTGCCAACTTTGTAAAATGGATAAAAAAGAAAGAGACCGGGCTGGAAATGGCATTGAATACCGGCTGCAGGGACCTGGAAAAAGGTAATACAGCAGTAAAAGGACAATAGAAAGTGGTATTATTCGTGCGGAGGGGTTAATACCCCGCCCCTTGGGGCGTATGAAGGGTATTAAATCCTGACTGCAATACCTTTAGAGAACTACATACCCCGCTGCTGCTTGCGACGGGGTTGTTGATTCATACCGGCAGGATAGAAATGACTATATGGGTCAAAATATCTCTTTTTATTGTGTTAATATGACACATTTATGACAGTATCCCGGATATAAAATGAATCAAAAAGTGTTAATCTGTTCTGACTGGCAAAACGAATTTGCGTATGTTCAATTATACGGAGTATTCAAAAAGTCAGACAGGTTTTGAAACATCTTTTTTAATCTCTATTGAAAACATATCTGTCGAGCCTGTTCATTGCTTCCTGAATTCTGCTTAGCGGCAGTGCAAGATTCATTCTGATGGCATATGGGCCATGAAACATACGTCCATCCTGCCATGCGACGCCGACGCTGTAACCGGCTTTTTCCAGTTCAGCGATTGATCTGTTATGTTTTTCGCACCACTTTCTGCAGTCAAGAAAAATCATATAGGTACCTTCCGGTTTTGAAACTTCGACACCCTCAAAGTGTGATGCAATATAGCTGCAGACGTAATTAACATTTGCGCTCAAAACTTTGCAGAGTTCATCAACCCATTCATACCCTTCTGTCTTATAGGCACCGATCAGCGCATACATGCTGAGAACATTCATGTCATTGTAATGAGATTTCGTACTTTGTGCTGTTATGCGGTCGTTCAGATATGTATTGTATATAATGTGATAAGAACCGATGAGGCCTGCCAGATTAAACGTTTTGCTCGGAGCATAAAAAGCAGCCGTTCTGTTTTTTGCATCTTCACTGACCGACTGTACCGGAATATGTGTATGACCGTTGAGGATAATGTCTGACCAGATTTCATCAGATATGACAATACAGTTATTTGCTTTATAGATTTCCATTGCCTGTTCGATTTCCTGCCGTTCCCAAACCCGGCCGCAGGGATTATGCGGACTGCAAAAAACTGCTGTATGGATCTTGTTTGCTTTTATCTTTACATCCATATCGTTATAATCCATACGCCATACACCATTTTCATCCTTCTTCAGAGGACTGAGGATGATCTTCCTGCCATTGTTTTCGATGCAGCTGGTAAAGCCGATATATGTAGGGGAATGAAGGAGTACCGCATCTCCCGGAGCGGAAAATGCACAGAGCGTGGAAACAACGCCGCCAAGAACTCCGTTTTCATATCCTATGCATTCTTTCGTAAGTCCTGCGGTACCGTGGCGGTTGTTCTGCCATCTGATAATGGAATCAAAGTATTCCTCTTTCGGCATAAAATAGCCGAATGCGGGATGTTTTGCACGTTCAATTATTGCATCCGTTATTGTCGGAACTGTAGGAAAATTCATATCAGCAACCCACATGGGAATAATATCGAATCCTTTGTCAGGCAGTTCCGGTGAAAATCCGGGCATGGTACCCAGCCCGTCAACAGCTATGGCATCTTTACCATGCCGGTCTATAATTGAAGTAAAATCATATTTCATAGTAACTGTCCTCCTGGAAAAAATTGATTCCCGATAAAAGCAGAGGCTGTCCCGGATGAAGGAACAGCCTCTCTTTTTTCGAGCGGAGGGTTTAATACC
>DCFS01000307.1:0-10633 GCA_002319875.1 Treponema sp. UBA1798
GGGAGCAGTTCAACAGGCAGTACTTCAACTGATACCAGCTCAAGTGGTAGCAGTTCGACAGATAGCAGTTCAGGTACCGACAGCAACTCAAGCGGGAGCAGTTCGACAGACAACAGTTCAAGTACCGACAGCAGCTCCAGCGGGAGCAGTTCTACTGACAGTGGTTCAACCGACAGCAGCTCGAGTGGGAGCAGTTCAGCAGACAACAGTTCAGGTACCGATACCAGTTCAAGTGGAAGCAGCTCGAATGGCAACAGCGGTTTGATCGGGACAATGCCTGATAACGGCGGTATGTCATGGGGAAACGGCTTCAGCCCAGAGCAGGGCGAGGCAGTATCACAGCCAGATGGTTTTGCATTTAGTGATAATGGCCCGGCCAGTAACAACCGTTCGACAGACAGTAGTTCGATTCATAATGGTTCTGGCGACAACAGCTCAAATGGCAGTAGTTCTGCCGTGACAATACCGGATAACAGGGGTATGGCATGGGGAAACGGCTTCAGGCCTGAACAGGGGAAGGAACCTTCTCCGGGGGAAGACTTTCATCATGGTGAGGGTCCCCGCCAATTTGAAAGAAAAACCGGTTTCTCTTTAGATAATACAGATAATAAAAGAATGCCTGCGGACCACGACAGGAGAAGACCTTCGGATGGTCACAGTAGAGAGCTTTCCGGGCATCACCGTTCATAAAACTGTTCCGTGTGGCGGTTTGTATACATCGTATTACTTTTTTCGAAAATATACCCGGGACGATTCCTGACAGGTTTTTTACGTCCCGATTAATTTTTTCTATCTTTTTAAAGTGTTGATCATAAATATGATATTTTGTCAATGATATAAATGCAAAAAATGTATTTATATTTTTTTGTCAGGATACTGCGAAACTGCTTGACACTGTTCGGGTAAAGCGATTACGATTCGGCCAATAGAGACAAAGAAGTCCTGCTGCAGGTATGCAGCGGTTTCTTTGTCTTTTTTTTACTGCAGGAGGTTTATATGAGCTCGTTTCAGCAGAAACTGTTCGTAAAATCCGTATGTAACGGATTTGATACGGATATCGATTTTTCGGTTGAACCCATCATGTATGTGAACAATATCTGCAAAAGTTTTAAGAAACTTGAAGTTTTGAAAAATGTCGAGTTGTATGTTGAAAAGGGGAAGGTTATTGTTATCATCGGCCCTTCAGGGTCCGGCAAGAGTACTCTGCTGCGGTGTATTAACGGACTGGAAACAGTTAACGGCGGTGATATTCTGTTCTGCAACAAATCTATCGTGTTTGGTGCCAGAAATATGAACCAGCTGCGGCAGAAAGTCGGTATGGTTTTTCAGCATTTCAATCTTTTTCCGCATATGACTGTACTTGAGAATATTACACTTGGTCCGAGAAAACTTCGGCGGTTGTCCGTATCCGAAGCGAATCGGAGAGGAATGGATCTACTGGGAAAAGTCGATCTGAAAGATAAAGCTGACGCGTATCCCGATCAGCTGTCGGGAGGACAGAAACAGAGAATTGCGATTGCGCGCTCTTTAGCCATGGATCCTGACGTGCTGCTTTTTGATGAACCAACTTCGGCTCTTGATCCTGAAATGGTTGGTGAGGTTCTTGATGTTATAAAAGGTCTTGCCGCTACAGGTATAACAATGCTTGTGGTTACGCATGAAATGGGGTTTGCAAAAGAAATTGCTGATAAAGTTGTTTTTATGGATGGCGGACAGATCATCGAGAGCGGCAGTGCGGCACAGGTCTTCGATAATTGTTCTTCAGACCGTGTCAGGACTTTCCTTTCAAAAGTGCTTTAGAGATTTATTTTTTTTATCAGTCATTGTATACAGTATACAATGACTGCCGGATAAACATGTACGGGAGGCAGACGGATGCAGTCACTGATTGAAATAGCGGTAAAATACAGGGTTATGCTGTGGGCCGGAACGAAAACAACATTGGTCATTTCATTCGTAACGATTCTGATCGGTCTTGCCGGCGGAATGCTGATTGCGTTCATGAAGATTTCGAAAGTCAGATTGTTCCGCTGGATTGCGAATATGTATGTCGAGATTATCCGAGGGACCCCTGTGCTGGTTCAGATTGCGATCGTTTTTTATGGTCTTCCGATGATGGGCATAAAAGTACCTTCTGTTGTCATTGCCGGAGTTGACTGCGAGCGGCTTATTTCCGGTATTCTTGCGTTATCGATAAATGAAAGTGCATATGTATGCGAAATTATCCGCAGCGGTATTCAATCGGTAGACCGCGGGCAAATGGAAGCTGCGCGTTCCATCGGGTTTTCTGCTTCGTCTTCAATGATGCTGGTAGTACTGCCTCAGGCTGTCAAAAACATTCTGCCGGCTCTGGGGAACGAGTTCGTCACAATTATAAAAACCTCTTCACAGGTTTCGATTATCGGAATGGCGGAACTTATGTATGTAGCTGATACGATCAGGGGAATCAGTTTCCGTCCGATGGAACCGCTGATCATCGTTGCATGTATTTATTTTGTTATCACCTTTACGCTTTCGCGGGGTATTGCTTTATTGGAACGGCAGATGGGGAAAAGTGCACGTTGATCCGGTTCGGATGTGCATGGAGATAGAGTTTGGAGGTAAACAGATGAAAAAGGGTATTTGTAAAACAGTCGGGTGTGTACTGGCAGCAGGTATCATTGCTGCGCTGGCCGGATGTGCCAAAAAGACTCCTGCCACAGAAGCGAAAGTAGCTGCACCATCAACAGCTGTCGCTACAGGGACGCTGCTGAAAAGCATTAAAGATAAAGGCGAACTGGTAGTTGGAACTGCGTCGGGGTATCCTCCGTACGAATTTGTCGATATTACCAGTTCTTCGCAGGAAGTTATCGGTATCGACATGGCTCTTGCAAAAGCCATAGCCGACGAACTTGGCGTAAAGCTTATTATATCCGATATGGCGTTCAGCGCACTCCTTTCTTCAATTCCGGCAGGGAAAATAGATATCGCTGTTGCCGGTATCGCGCCTACTGATGAACGGAAAAAGACGGTTGATTTTTCCGACGTGTATATCAATGCGGAACAGAAGCTCATGATACGGAAAGCTGATACGGCAAAATTTACAAAACTGGAAGATTTTTTCGGGAAAAAAATTGCCGCAGAAAAATCGACTACCCAGGAAGCCGTTGCCTCTTCAGAAATTACCAATGCCCAGGTAGTTGCGCTTGAACGGGTGCCTGACTGTATATTGGAAGTTTTAAGCGGAAAAGTCGACGGTTTCGTTGTTGAAAGTGTCGTCGCGCAGCAGTATATCATTGCGAATCCTTCGCTTTGCCTTAGCGCGGCTTCGTTCGGGAAAAGCCTAAAACCTACAGCTATTGCGCTCGCCAAAAACAATGAAGATCTTCTTGAGGTCATTAACAAGGTTATTAAGGATAATCAGTCTAACGGTAATTTTGATAAATGGATTCAGGACTACAGCCGGAAAGCGGTTGACAATCTGCATAAGTAACGAAGCACATCGGTATAAGGAGACGACAGAATCATGTATGTACGAAATTCAAGCAGTATTATGAAGCGGATATTGATGAGCAGACCGGATTTCCTTCAGGCTGCTCCGATTAACGAAATTGCAAAGAAATGGTCTCATACAAGACTTGATACGGCGAAAATGCAGGAAGAACATCGTCTCCTTGTTGACGCATACCGGAAAAACGGAGTCAAGGTCGAGTTTCTCGAGCCTGCTGCCGGCAGACCGAATTCGGTCTTTTCGCGGGATTTTGGCGGCTGTATCCATGAAGGCTATATCCTGGGAAAATTCCGTGAACCGATACGCTTTGCGGAACGCGAAGCATATAAAACTCGTATGGCGGAACTGGGTATTCCGCTTGTCGCAGAGGTGACGCGGGGGCTGTTCGAAGGCGGAGATTTTACTTTTCTTGATGATACAACGATTGCTGTCGGCATGGCTGCCCGCTCGAATCCTGCGGGAGTGGATGAAATCAGGGAGCAGCTTGCCCCGCTAGGGTATCATGTGGCCGGAGTTCAGGTCGATGAAAAATATCTGCATTTTGATTTATGTTTCAATCTGGTTGACTGTAATCTGGCTGTTGCCTTCCTGGATGCACTTCCGGAGGACTTTCTGGCTGAACTGGCACGGCGGGAAATCGAAACGATTCCGGTTCCTGCAAATATGGTATTTCAGCACGGATGTAATCTGCAGTCTATAGGAAACCGGAGGGTTGTTTCCCTGAAGCAAAACATACATGTAAATGAAGAACTCTCCCGTCGCGGTTATGATGTCATCGAAGTGGATATTACTGAAATCCTTAAGGCAGGCGGCGGCCCTCACTGTATGACATTTCCGTTGGCACGTGAGTAGGTGCACGTATGGAAGTTTTAAAGTCCGTAAAAAGAAACGCGACGCTTGCCGATCAAGCTTATGATACGATACGCAATGCCATCCTTGCAAACCGGCTTAAACCTGGAGAACTGCTGACTGAGGAAGGGTGTGCTTCCATGCTGCAGATAAGCCGTACTCCCGTCAGAGAGGCTTTGCGCAGACTGCTGTACGAAAAACTTGCAGTCGAGGATGGCCCGAAGAATATTATCGTAGCGGGTGTTACCGGTCAGGATGTAGCTGATATAACGGTGGTCCGAAGATCAATTGAAACGCTTGCCGTCCGGCTGGCAGCTGAACGCGGTGTCCGCGGTGAAAGGCTGGAACTGCTGGAAAAACTATGCAGTGACTACCGGCAGGCTGTAGTAGCGGGAGATGTCTCTGCATGTATTGATCTGGATTACCGTTTTCATGTCGAACTGGCTGCGTGTTCGGAGAATCTGTTTTTGCTGGATACGGTGCAGAACGCAAATTTTATCGTAAGAAGATATCTGACGCTTTCCGGAACAATGAAAAAATACAGCGCAGTTGCTCTTGATGAACATATTGCGGTGGTTATGGCACTTGCGCAGGGAAATGTACTTCAGGCTGTAGCTGCGATGGAACAGCACCTTGAAAATGTAAATGCACGTATGCTTGTGTAAAACAGATGCAGTGGAGAAAAAACATGTTTGACAGAGACGGACAGGCAGAGATAGAAAAGCTGGTAAGGGATATGGTTGGAATCCCCAGTATCAACGGAACACCGGGAGAAAAAGATATCGCGATATTTATAGAAGGGTGGTTACGCTCTCTTCCGTATTTTCATGATCACCCTGATTTCGTATATATACAGCCGATAGATGGTGATTCGCTTGAGCGGAGGAATGTGTTTGCACTCCTGAAAGGTACGGCTCCGGGAGCAGGGCAGGAAACGATTATTCTACATGGCCATACGGATACGGTCGGAGTTGATGATTTCGGCAGGCTGGCTCCGTATGCATTCGATTGCAGCAAGTTGCAGAAAGAGATGGCTTTTATGGAGCTGGATCCCGAAATACGTTCTGATCTTGACAGTGGAGACTGGATGTTCGGTCGCGGGGTCTGTGATATGAAAAGCGGCGATGCCGTGTTTATGGTCATACTCGGCAGGCTTTCCGCGCATCCTGAACTGCTGTCCGGCAATATCCTTGTGTCGTTCAACCCGGTAGAGGAAAACCAGCATACAGGAATTATTTATGCCCGTACTTTTTTTGAAAAACTGGCGGAAAGAGAGGGGCTGGTTTACCGGTTTGCGATAAACAATGATTATATCTGTCCGCTGTATCCGGGAGATACGGGCAGGTACGTCTATACAGGGACGGTAGGAAAACTCCTTCCCTGTTTTTACATTCAGGGAAAAGAAACCCACGCAGGACAACCTTTCGAGGGTGTCGATGCTGGTTTTGTTGCAGCCGAGCTGGTACGGGAAATCAGTTTCAATCCTGAGTTCTGCGATACGTTCAACGGTGCAACTACGCTGCCTCCTGTCGCTCTCAAATCGGCTGATCTGAAGGAACGGTATAATGTACAGACTCCTCTTTCGGCTTTTGTCTATTTCAACTATATGGTTCATAACGAATCTGTCCCCGACATAGAGGAGCATCTGCTGGCTGCTGTACGGCGGTGCTGTATGGCGGCTTCGGCTCTTGTAGATCAGCGTTATGAGGCTTTTAAACACGTTTCGGGGGTATCGTGTCCGAAGGCTGCATATGATTTCGATGTGACTGTATACAGTATACTGTATGACAGAGTCAGATCCATGTGTGGTGTCTCCTTGGACAAAATACTGCATGACGTTGCGGAACGGCTGATTGCAGCAGGAACAGACAGCCGTGAAATATCTCTTGCCCTTGTAAGAAAAGTATGCGAACTGGGGGATATCAGGAAACCGGTTGTCGTTCTTTTTTTTGCGGCACCGTATTGTCCGCATAATACGATCCAGCATACGGAAGGTGATGAAGCGTTCCTTTATCGGACTGTCCGTGCAGTACTGACTTCCTGTGGGGAAAAAAACAGAGAACAGTTTACGATGCTTCCGTTTTTTCCCAGCCTGTCGGACAGCAGTTATTTGAAAATAGACGATGATAACGGATCCATCGATACTCTTGTCGCCGATTTTCCAGGCTACGATATGCTGTATCCTGTGGATCTTCATAAAATAAAAGAACTGGATATCCCGTGTTTCAATTTCGGATGTTACGGTAAGGATGCTCATAAGTCAACTGAGCGGGTATATAAACCGTATTCTTTCGGTGTTTTACCGGAACTTATTATGGATACTGTTGCGGAATTCTTTGGAACAAAGCAGAAGTAGTTTGTATTACAACATACAGGAGAGAATTATGGAATCGATGTACGAACGGTGTATAAAGGTTATGTCTCCGGCTGCCGGCAGGGCGACCAGGCTGGGAATCGTTAAAGCGGAGGGCTGCTGGCTCACCGATGAAACGGGCCGCCGTATTCTTGATTTTGCAAGCGGAGTAGCGGTCTGTAATCTTGGACATAATCATCCGGCTGTTGTTGCAGCAGCTGAAAAACAGCTTCATGCAATGATACACGGCGGTCATAACGTCGTATATTATGAATCGTATGTCCGCCTGGCAGAGCGTCTGGTTGAACTTACCGGTGGCGATACGATGGTGTATTTCAGTAATAGTGGAGCTGAAGCAAATGAGGGGGCTATAAAGCTTGCCAAATATGTCACAAAACGACCTGCCGTTATATCGTTCCGGAATTCTTTTCACGGACGTACGCTTGCAACCATTTCTGTTACCGGTTCGAATGCAGCATACCGGAAAAATTACGAGGGGCTGCTGCCAAGCGTTTATTTTGCAGAATATCCGTATCTGTTCCGCACTCCGTACAGAATAAAAGACGGGAAATGCCCGCATGAATATTTTGACCAGTTCGACGAGTTATTCCATACTCTGGTCGATCCCTCCATGGTTGCGGCTGTCATTATGGAACCGGTACAGGGAGAAGGAGGGTATATCGTACCTCCTGTGGAATTTGTGTCATATGTCCGTACGATGTGTGATAAATTCGGCATACAGCTTATATTCGATGAAATTCAGACGGGTATGGGGCGTACGGGAACTCTGTTTGCGTATGAACAGATGGGAATCCGCCCTGATATACTGACCTGCGCAAAGGGAATTGCAAACGGATTCCCGCTGAGCGCGGTTATCGGCAGGAGTGAACTTATGTCCCAGTGGCCTGCCGGTGCTCACGGCGGAACATTCGGAGGAAACCCCGTTGCCTGCGCTGCCGCGCTTGCTGTTCTTGATCAGATGACAGCAGGAGGTGCGCTTGAAAAAGGCAGAAAGGCGGGTGAGTATTTTCATGAAAAGCTTCTGTTACTGCAGAAAAAGTATCCTGCCGTGATCGGTGACGTCCGCGGTCTGGGGCTTATGCTTGGTATTGAACTGACCGGGCCGGAGAAGACTCCCGCTCCGGAACTGGTGGCGGAAGTCCGTAAACGGGCGCTTGAAAAGGGGTTGCTGTTACTGGAATGCGGAACATACCATAATGTGATCCGGTTTATCGCTCCGCTGACAGTTTCACAGGAAGAAATCGATCTTGCCGTATCGATTCTTGATGGTGTGTTCGCAGAACTTACCGGTCCGGCCCGTTCTGCTGCGGTTCCGGCATGAACGTTGTTATTTCTGATTACCCGGATGTTCTCGGTGGGAATACCGTCGCACAGCGGGCGATTTTCGAACGGGAACTGCCGGGATGTACGGTTACCGTGGCACCGTTCACCGGAGACGGGAACCATCTTTCAGAAATATTATCCGGTGCGGATGTGCTTCTGACTGCATTTCTGCCGGTAACGGAAAAACTGCTGGAGCGGTGTCGTTCACTGCGTTGCATTACCGTAAACGCGGCGGGGTACGATACGATAGATACCGCCGCAGCTGCCGGAAGGCATATTGCCGTGATGGCTGTGGAAGAATACTGCACTGATGAAGTGGCGAATCATACGATGGCGTTGATTCTTGCGCTTGCCAGAAAGTTGAAGCAGTATACAGAGTCAGTAGAACAGGAGCGCCGGTGGCACAGTTTTGAACTACCCGATCTCCACCGCATCAGGGGCACCGGTTTCGGTATTTTCGGTACCGGCAGAATCGGAATGGCAGTAGCCCGGAGGGCACTTGCCTTCGGCTGGAACGTATATGCATGGAACGGGCACTGCAATTTTCTGCGTTCGCTTCAGGCGGCCGGCGACCGCGACGCACTGCGTATCAAAACAGTTCCTGCGGAGCGGATTTACGAAACCTGTTCGGTTATTTCCAATCATATGCAGCAGACGCCGGATACTATCGGATTTTTTGACTGTAACGCCTTTTCGGCAATGAAAATGCGTCCGTATTTTATTAATTGCAGCAGGGGTGGGGCGGTTGACGGAGATGCCCTCTATAATGCGCTCAGGGACGGCCGTCTGCGCGGAGCTGCTCTTGACGTGTTCGATTCAGAACATCCTGATCTGCAGCCTGCGGGAAACGCAGGCCGTTTCCTCGGTATGAAAAACGTCCTGATAACGCCCCATGCGGCGTTTTACAGTGAGGAATCCTGTGTGGATTTACAGCGGATATCCTGCATGAACGCAGTTTATTTTCTCCGCGGCGAACAGGACAGAATTCATAAAATAGTTAACGGAATCCTGCCGGAAACTTTCGGCAGACAGGAGATGATATGTCACAGACCGATATAAAAACGGCTTTCAAAATGCCGGTAAGAATTTTTTTTGAAAAGAATTGTATCAGAAACCATGCGGATATATTTCCCGTACTTGGGAAAAAGGCTTTTATCGTTACGGGGAAACATTCTGCAGCCGCATGCGGAGCTCTGGATGATATTACTTCAACTCTCGATTCCTGCAACATTGTATGGGAGATTTTTGATCGGATAGAAAATAATCCGTCGACGGAAACGGTTGATCAGGCAGCCGGCGTCTGCCGTGCATTCGGTGCCGATATGGTTATCGGTATAGGAGGCGGTTCGCCGCTTGATGCTGCAAAGGCAGTGGCGGTCCTTGCCCGCATGCCGCTGTCGGCGGTAAATCTGTTCAGTACGACTGTTACTGATACGCTGCCCGTTATAGCGATACCGACAACGGCCGGTACGGGCAGCGAAGTAACCCAGTACAGTGTACTGCTCAGAAAGGATATGCAGACGAAACAGAGCTTCGGCTGTGACCTGACGTTTCCACGATATGCACTGCTTGATGCACGCTATACTTCTTCCCTGAACCGGGAAACAACTGTCCATACCGCCATTGATGCGTTTACCCATGCATTTGAAGGCTTTATGGCACGCAGGGCGACACCGCTTTCGGATATGATGGCGAGAGAAGCGTTACGCGTTTTCGGCGAATGTCTGCCGGTCCTGTGTTCCGGTGGTGATCTTCTGCCGATCAGAGAAAAGCTGCTGTATGTATCGTTACTTGGTGGAATGGTAATATCCCATACCGGTGTCACTTTGGTTCATGGAATGGGATACTGTTATACATTCTTTCACAACATACCGCACGGAAAAGCAAACGGCCTGCTGTTGCGGCGTTACCTTAGACTTTTATCTCCAACCTGCTATGGAAGAATTGCTGAAACACTGATTCTGCTCGGATATGAGAGTACAGGGTCAGAAGGTTCGGCCGTGGAAACTTTTTGCTGCGATATTGACAGTCTGCTTGGAAAACCACCCGTGATCGATGAAAGTTCTGCTGATCGATATACGCAGCTGACGATGCTCCAAAAGGGGAGTATCGCGAACACTCCCCTTTCTGTCGATGAACAAACGATCCGGTCGTTGTGGCTGAGCTGAGTACCGGACTGTTATCTTAAAAGCGGCATTGAACCTGTTAACTTGTTTATTTTTTTTCTGTCACCATACAGGGCAATGCCAAAATACGTATGGTCCTGTTCCGGTGTCGTTGCCGCTTTTGCAATATAATCACTGTATCTGTTACAGCTTTGCGCAACATCGGAGAAATCAACGATGGTCATGTCTGTAAACTCCGGGGCGTATAAGCGCTGCCTCAGGTCTTTTAAGGCAGCTTTGCTTCCGCGGAGCATTACAACGGGAGTTGTAATAATTCCCATGTGGGACCGGCCGGAAGCATCTGTAACGTCTTCTCCGATCTGGTCAGGGATATGTTTTCCCAGCGTAATACCTAAAATAGCAGCTGTATTTGCGACAATGCCGACTGGTAATTCTGAGTCTATAATCATAACACATTTCATAGTGGAATCG
>DCFS01000307.1:10985-12315 GCA_002319875.1 Treponema sp. UBA1798
CGGTAATACCGGTAATTGTTTCATCAAGCACAATAACAGAGGTTATAACGGTTATAGCGGGAACCACATAAATATAAACACTGATTTTTACTGCACCCGGTATTTTGACCGCAGAGTTCCATGTCACAAAGCAGAACGCAGAGGCTCCGATTCCCAGGAACAGGATATTGAACAGATTAACCGGCTGCATCAGCTGTTTGATATCCGGTGCAAAGCCGGATACCAATGCTGCGGGTATCATAAACAGCAATCCGTAAAAAAAAGTTCTTCGTGTTGACTGAATGATATTATAATGAAAACTGCTGATTTTTTTTGTCAGGACAGAATATGCTGCCCATACCACGGCGGCTGAAACTGCCAGAATATCCCCCAATCGATTCAGTTTAAGATTGCAGCCTCCGTTAAAACTGATGAGGAAAATGCCGGTAATGGCAACCATAAAACCGGAAAAGAATGGGAACTTCAATTTTTCACCATCAAGAAACAGATGTGCAAAAATAGCAGTAAAAAATGGTGCAATTGAAATAATGATTCCTACGTTGGACGCAAAAGTATAAGTCAGCGCAATATTTTCGAGCAGATAATACAATGTGACACCACTTGTAATCAAGGCAAAGGAATGTCCTGTGATCTCTTTTTTTCCTGTTCATGAGATTTCCTTCTATATAATAGTTTAACAATGAGTGTCTTTAAAAATATTCATATACTGTTTTGGTGTCAGTCCTATAAACTTCTTGAAGAAGTTTGAAAAGTGACTCTGGTCAGTAAAACCTGTCTGAAGGGCCACGTCTTTAGGTGTGATACCCTGCTCCAGCATTTTTTTTGATTTGTCGATTCGTATCGTCTCCAGACAGCTGTACGGAGAAATTCCTTTTTGTCTGGTAAAAGAACGGAGCAGGTAGTATTTGCTTAAGCCCGTCAGGCTGCACAGGTCATCCAGCGTAATGTTTTCCATATAATGATTTTCCAGAAACTCACAGATTTCTTTTGTCTGTGTACTTTGTTCCGTATCGGCGGCTGACACTTCCTGTTCCGCATATTCTTCAAGTAACTGCTCAAGAAGAAAAAAGAAAGTTTCTTCTTTTCTGAAATCTTTTTCCCCTGTCATGATCATCTGATGTAATTCCCGGAGTCCGGCAGTCAGATCACTGTGAAAAATTACCTGCGGTGTAAAATAAGGGAGATCCGGTTTTCCTGTTATTTCAAAGGTTATTCTGCTCATGATTTCCGGCTGGATATTGATACAACGGTAATCCAGGGCTCTGCCGTCAATCTGTTCACAGGAATGATTATCGCGCGGATTAAACAGTAACAGATCTCCCGGCGCTAT
>DCFS01000018.1 GCA_002319875.1 Treponema sp. UBA1798
TTTCCGTCAGCCAGAAGTTCAATCAGTTCCTTGTGCCTGTTTGCGGTACTGCGGATATTTGTCATGTGAAGGGAATTCCAGTATGAACGTACGTATGCGATACCGAGTGAACGGAGTACAGCCGACAGCTGCTCAAAGGCATATTCGTTACCATAACAGGAAAAAAGTTCAAGATGGAAATTACAGTTTTTTTTCCAGTGGACAAGGGCTTCCATTTGTTCCGGCTGGCCGTAATCACGGTACAGCAGATCCTGAAGCTTCCTTATCTGATCTGTTGTCAGTTTATCCCAGTTCCGGGCAAGAAAGCCGCACTCCATGGTAATCCTGTATTCAAGCATTTCCTGAACTTTTTCCCTCGGTATGGACATAACTTCATAGCCGAACCTCGGGATACTTTTCAATAAGCCTTCGCTGCATAACGCGATAAGAGCTTCCCTTATCGGAGATTTACTGACATCAAATTCGCTGACAAGAGCTTTTTCCGTAACAATATCGCCCGATTTATATTCATCGTGTATAATCCGTTGCAGAATAATATCATAGTACGTGTCTTTCAGCGTGTTTACCGAGTACTTGTTCCGTGTTTCCATAACAATTTTTAACTCCCGTATGCATAGTGCTGAGATATCTGATATATCTCAGCACTTCGTATCATAATACGAACACTCAGAAACGTCTACAACTTTGAAAAAAATGATCAGGTAACCTTCAAAATACGGATGCCTTCAGGAATTTTTACCTTCAAGCATGATGTTCAGTATTTCAGTATCCGTCGTACGCATTCCGACCCTGCCGACACGGCCGAAACTTCTGACTGTTTCTTCTGCCGTTCCCTTTACCAGTCCCTCTCCTTTTTTGAATGCGATACCTTCCCGGACTCCAAGTTCAAATCCCATGATGGCGGCATCCAGTGCAGATGCAATTTTTGCAGCGCATGAAGGTTTTGCGCCGTCACACACGATGCCGCCTACGTCTGCAAGCGTATTGGTCAGCGTTCTGGCTATTGCAGCTGCATCCGCACCGTACAGGTACGCTATGCCGCACCCGGCTCCTGCTGCTGCACAGACAGCACCGCAAAACGCGCTCAGGCTTCCGATATAACGCTTCTGCAGAAGTGCCATCAGATTGGCAAGGACAAGCGCCCGTACCAGCTTTTCATGAGAAACATTGAGATCCTTCGCATACTCGATAACCGGCAGTGATACCGTCATTCCCTGATTTCCGCTGCCGCTGTTGATAACGACAGGCATCGGACAGCCGCTCATTCTGGCATCGGAACCTGCCGCAGCAGCTGCTTTTGCGCGTATGCGGACGTCGGTTACATCATAGAATTGCCTCAGGGTTCTTCCGACCTGCGCACCGTAGGGACGGGAAAGACCTTCTGCAGCAATTGCCGTATTATACGCAATCTGCCGGTCTATGACATCGCGGACATCTTCAGGATTTACTGAATCGGCAAACTCGATAATGTCCTTTACGGTGAGCATTTTTTTATTTTCGGTATTTTTATCTGTCATGGCCTTCTGGCTGCTGTCCAGAACAACCCTTCCGTTTTTCTCAATACGCGAAACATTTGTGTGTTTTCCGGATACAACGACCGTGGCGTATCCGGTACGTCCCTGTGCGGTTACCCGGATAAAAAGGTTGTCCATTCCTTCCACGAGGCTGCATGCGCAGAAACCTCTGGCTGTCAGATCTTTTGCCTGCGCTATCTGTTCCGGAGTAATACCGGACAGTACTTCAAGTTCTTTTTCAGCGGAACCTCCGGTAACACCGAGGGTTGCCGCTATATCGATTCCCTTTAATCCGCCCGAGTTCGGAACTGTTACTCCCTGTACATTTTTTACTATATTACCGCTACATTCAACTTTTATTGACTCCGGAAACTCCCCCAGTACATCATGGGTCTTTGCCGCTGCGAACGCAATTGCGATAGGTTCCGTACATCCCAATGCGGGAATCAGTTCCGATTTCAGAATCGAAACATATGCGTTATAAATGATGGTATTCATTACTGCTTACTCTGAACATATACGTTAAACGCTTCGAAAAGAATTTTCCCGACAACGGACCCGCCGTCGAGAACGCCAAGACTCTTTTCCGCATAATATGCAGCCCGTCCGTGTACAGCCTTCATCAGCTTCGTACTTTCAGAACCATCGGCTGCCATCTGGGCGGCAGCGGCAAAAGCCGCTTTTTCTCCATCAGGAATATGTGCTTCCAGCGCATCAATCGCCGGTATCAGTGCATCAAGGATCGTTTTTTCACCCTGACTGCTTCCGGCTTTTGTCATGATATTCTGCAGTCCAGCCCTGAATGCACCGACCAGTTCCGTAAAACTTGCTGTATTTTTCCCGCGTAACGTCTTTGCCATACCGGTCATACCGAAAGAAGTTATAGTCCCCAGTGAAGACGGCGCTTTTTCATTGAATATCATCCCCATCTGCATGAACAGTTTTCCGAGATCCTGTTCCTCCGTTCCGGAAAGGAATTCAGCGACGGCCAAGTACCCTTCGCTCATCGATATGCCGAGATCGCCATCGCCGTTCTGCTGGTCAAGCTGTACCAGATACTCTTTTTTTTCAGTCATAAGGCTGCTTACAATCTGTAAAGCTCCTTTTACATCAGACACGTTCATATCAGGACCTCACTTATTCTCATTCGTATAAAACGGCGTGGAAGCGGGAGCTCTCAGAAGCCTCTCAAGCTGTCCGTCAAGTTTGAACAGCGTTACCGACAAGCCTGCCATTTCCATGGAAGTTGCAAACTCTCCGATATGCGGCATAAAGACAGCTATTTCTCTGGCCGCCAGCATCTTTGCAACAGAGCGGTAGACGATCAGCTGTTCTTCAAGCGGCGTTGCTCCCAGACCGTTGATCATCACGGACACGCTGCCGCCTTTTTCCACCGGCATATCCGCAAGAATCTTATCGAGAACCGTTTCTGCTATTTCATCTGCAGTCATCATTTTTCTGACTTCTATGCCGGGTTCTCCGTGGATTCCCATTCCGACTTCAATTTCGTCGTCATTAATCGTAAAAGTAGGTCTGCCGACTTCGGGAACAATGCACGGCGACAATGCGACTCCCATAGTTCTGATATTTGCCAGAGCTTTTTCCGTTACGGACGCCACTTCGTCAAGGTTCATCATGCCGGCAGCAGCGGCTCCTGCTATCTTGAACGCATATACCATACCGGCGACACCGCGGCGTCTTTCCGCGGAAGCTTTCGGACTGGAGGCAACGTCAT
>DCFS01000273.1 GCA_002319875.1 Treponema sp. UBA1798
TTTCCAATTTAAAACTGGTGAATGCAGCATTCTGGAATATTCATCTCTATAATACGACTGATGTTATGATTGACGGCATTTCGATACAGGCTCCTCATCACGGTGAACGGGCAGCCAATTCAGATGGTATCGATATCGATTGTACTTCCAATGTTACCATCCGTAATATTTTTATTGAAAATGATGGTGATTGTATATGCCTGAAAAGCGGGAAGGGACCTGTGGCCCACACAAACAATCAGGCAACACAGAATATTCTTATAGAAAACTGCAGGTTCGGGTTTGGCCACGGAATGGTGACTTTCGGCAGCGAAGCTACTACGGTCAGAAATATAACGATAAGGAACTGTGAAGTAAACGGAGAAAACAATATTTTCCGTATAAAACTCCGGGACGATACACAGCAGCTGTTTGAAAACATCCTGTTTGAAAATATCTGTGTCTGTAATGGAGCATGGCTGTTTGATATTCAGAAATGGGAAACCGGACCGGAACAGGTTTTTGCATCAGGCCTTCCTGCTGTTATCCGTAATTTTATCGTCAGAAATATCCGCGCGGAAAATATGAAATCGCCCGGCATAATTGGAGGGACCCAGTTTAATTGTACGGTAAGCAATATGCTGCTTGATGACATAACTGTTACGACCAGGAAAGACAGAATGACTGTTCTTGACCGGTTTGATAAAAATAAGCAGGCGGTAGCCGTATGTCCGGACAGACTTTTATTGTCTGCCGGACTTCCGGTTATATTAAAGAACGTAGATGTTAACGGTTCCGTATGTAAAACGGAGACGATTCGTCCCCGGATAATGATCAGGCTTCCGTTTTTCCGTCATTCTGCAGATATAGTTGTGCCGAGTAGGCTGCGTTAGCCCCATCGGAAAGTGCTGTTACTATCTGATACAGTTGCTTTTTCCGCAGGTCCCCGGCTACAAATACACCTTGCAGCGGTGTAACGCCGTTTTCCTGTGCCTGAACAAAGCCGTCCGGGGTCCGGAGTTCCTGCGGGAGCAGTTCTGAATTCGGCTTGATTCCTACAGCTATAAAAACACCCGCTACAGTAAGCATACTCAGCTTTCCCGTATCCAGATTTTCTGTTGCCAGCTGGCGTACTGCGGTATCACCCTGTATTTCCCTCACTTCGTGCCGGTACAGTATGGTAACATTCGGCAGTGATGCCAGTTGTTTTTTGAGAGAAAAATCCGCTTTCAATTCCCTTCCATGATATATGAGTGTGACATGTGAACAGATCGCGGCAAGTTCTACTGCATAACCTGCGGCGGAATTACCTCCTCCGACCACGGCTACTTCCCGTTTTCTGAAGAAGTTGCCGTCACAGGTCGCACAATATGAAACTCCGTGCCCTGAAAATTTTTCTTCTCCGGGAACTCCCAGTTTTTTTCTGTCGGAACCAGAAGCCAGTATTACTGCCCGGCTTTCGTACGTTCCGCCCGAAGTAAAGATTTTTTTAATCTTTCCGGTTAAATCGAGACTGTTTACGGCTTCCATTTTTATGGTTGCCCCGGCATCTTCTACATGCGTCCTGAACTCATCCGCAAGTTCCTGTCCGGATATGTTTTTGAACCCGGGATAATTATCTATACGGTATGTTGTCGCTGCTGTTCCGCCCAGTGACATGCGTTCGAATACCAGTGTGGAAAGACCTGCGTGTGCTGTATATATGGCACACGCAAGTCCTGCCGGTCCGCCACCAACGATAATGACGTCGTGCATGGCAGCCTACAATACCAGCGTCGGTGCCGTATATGTCCGTGCGCCGAGTTCTGCATCGAGCAGGTACAGGCCCTTTGGATCAGAGCCAAACAGGTCATACCTCTTGAGTATATCGAGCGTGTTTTTTTCTTCTTCTCCCTGTTCTTTTACGAACCAGTCGAGAAACTGCATTGTCTTAAAGTCTTTCAGTTTCTGTGCTTCAGCATATATGTTATTGATAGACGCGGTCACAGCCTGTTCATGTGTATAGGCTGCTTCTGCCGGTTCCCTGAAATTTTTGAATGGTTTTCCCGATGCCTTAATGTCATGCAGTTCCGGTTTGACGTCGTTATTAAGCATATATGTTATAAAGAGCAGTGCATGGTCACGTTCTTCCTGCGTCTGAATATTAAACCAGTTGCCAAATCCGTTCAGATTTTTATCCATATAATACGTGTATATATCCAGATACATATACGCCGAATACCATTCCATATTCACTTGTCCGTTAAGAAGTTTTATAAGTCCTGAATCAAGCATTGTCTGTTTCCTCCCAATATATTTTTTCCGTATAAAATCGGTTGATTGTACACAATTGTTTGTCTCTTTAAAAGTAAGCCAGCTTTCGGAATATGTCAAGGAAAAACTGCCGGTATATTTTAGTGTCTGGTACAATGAGAAAAGCCGCGGATACCGCAGAAACTGCTGAAGCTGGAAACTGTTCTTAAAACGATCACACTTTTGAAAATACCGCTATTGTAATTAAAAAGTTCTGCAGCTGTTTTAAATATGAATGTACCTTTGCGTGCAGACTGGAACAACGGAGTATGAAATATGATAAAACATGGATTTTTTGTAAAACAAACAGTATGCAGTATATTTTTATCTGTGTTTTTACTGAGTTTTATTTTTGGAGCGGAGAAGGGATATTACAGGATTGTAGTTCTTTCCGATCTGCATCTTCCGGTAAAAACGAGTAAAATACCGGATGGAGATAAGCGGAACCGGATAATAGCAATAAAGCAGCAGGATGCAGATATTGTAAACTCCTGGAGTGATACGGACCGTATTGTGATTACCGGTGATCTTGCAGGTGTTTCAGGTACTGAAAGTGAATTTTTATATGTGAGGAATTATCTGAAAAAATTCATATTTCCGGTGAGCGTTATAACGGGGAATCACGATTTTATGTATGCTGATACACGTGGAACTTCCGGGAAAATAGCGGAAGGAACTCCTGAGTCTAAAAAAGAAAAACTTGCCAGGTGTCTGTCATATTATCAGATGCCGGGTCTGTGCTATACGGAAACTGCAGACGGCTATCTTCTTGTTTTTCTCAGTGCAGATTCTACAGACGGAAAGTTTTCCGTCGAACTTTCAGATTCAAATCTTGCGGCGTTTCAAAAGACTCTTGCCGATCATCGCAATATGCCTGTCATCGTATTTTTCCATGCACCGCTGGCTGGTACCTTATTAGAAAAAGGAAAACCGGCAAAGGGGAATTATGTGGCACAACCAAGAAAGAAAATAGATGCCATACTCAATGCTAACCCTCAGGTGTTTATGTGGATATCAGGTCATACGCACACACCGCCGTCTGACAAAAATTTTATGACTGGTTACAACCTGTATGAGGGAAGAATTACCGATATTTTTAATACTGATCTTGACCGGGAGAAAACCTGGTCAAATTCTCTCTATCTGTACCCTGACCGGGTAGAAGTAAAAACGTTCAGTTTTCAGGAAGGAAAGTGGCTTCCCCGATTTGACAGGACTGTAAAAGTACCGGACTGTCAAAAGGGCAATGGGAAATAATACGGGGATGGAGAACGATATTTCCCCGTCCCTGTATTAATTGGGATTATGACTGCCATTTTTGTGCATCAGTCCAGATTTCCACCATTTGTTCCGATTACTTTTTTATACCAGTAGAAGGATTTTTTGCGGGATCTTTTATATGACCCTGTATTCAGGTCATCAAGATCAACATAGATAAATCCGTATCGTTTACTCATCTGTGATGTTGACATACTTACAATATCTATACAGCCCCATGGGGTGTAACCCATTACATTTACACCATCTTCGATTGCATTTTCAATAGCCCTGATATGCTTCCGGAAATAATCAATACGATAGTCATCCTGTATGGTTCCGTCTTCTGCTATGGTATCTCTGCTTCCTAAACCGTTTTCAACAATGAAAAGCGGCTTACGGTAACGATCATACATGTCGATGAGTGAATAATGAAGCCCTGTGGGGTCTATCTGCCAGTTCCACTCTGTTACGTCAAGAAATGGATTTTTTACTCCCTGACTGATATTTCCGTTAACTTTTTCCTTTTTTGCAGCATCAATACTTGAAACCATTGACATATAATAACTGAATGAAACAAAATCGACGGTGTATGC
Organism: Treponema sp. UBA1798; assembly: GCA_002319875.1. Taxonomy (GTDB): domain Bacteria; phylum Spirochaetota; class Spirochaetia; order Treponematales; family Treponemataceae; genus Treponema_D. The sequence goes on from DCFS01000273.1 coordinate 4,125, forward strand.
TTCAAGAATTTCTTTATCACCAGACTCCATGCTGATATGTATATTGTTACGGCTCCAGTACTTTTGTATAAACTCAGGGTAACGCCCGAAAACCTGTACATCCGAATAGAAATAATTTTCCCGGTTATCTTTCAGGGCCAGCAGACAGTTCTGCGGATTACAATTTTCAGGATAGGTGAGTGTACGTGTTACCATGCATCCCATTCGGGCGTCAGGAATAATCTCCCTGAGATACTTTGTTGCAAGAGAACTGGCAATAAACTGGTGGTGCAGAGCCTGATATATAATCTCTTCCTGTTTTTCCTTCGGATAACGGTCTGTAATAATTCCCATCGTTGTAAAAGGATGGCGGAATGCACTATCTATTTCGTTAAAAGTAAGCCAGTATTTTACCAGGTGTCTATAGCGGTAAAAAACCGTCCTGCAATATTTTACGAACATATCAACGACGGGGCGCTGGAACCACCCGTCGTAGTGCTCGGCCAAATACAGAGGCATCTCATAGTGATGCAGTGTGACTAACGGTTCGATTCCCCTTTTTTTCATTTCCATAAAAAGATTTTCATAAAAAGCAAGACCCTTTTCATTCGGCTCTTCTTCTGTACCGTTCGGATAAATTCTGGTCCATGCAATAGAAACTCTCAATACTTTAAATCCCATTTCCGCAAAGAGGGCTATATCTTCTTTATAATGATGGTAAAAATCGATTCCATGGCGTTTGGGATATAATTGCAGATCATCTGTTTCCTTTGCTTTTTTTATATCATCGCAGGTGATATGGTTCTGTGCTTTATAATCGGCCTGATTGACTGCTGCTTTGTACGTACTACAGTCGGCCACTGACATTCCTTTCCCATCTTCATTCCATGCGCCTTCACACTGATTTGCAGCCAGGGCTCCTCCCCATAAAAAGTTTTCAGGGAAAATAGTTGCTTCCATAAAATATAAACTCCTGGAGGCCAATACAGGTTGTCTATATCGACCTCCTAAAATCTGTAATGGGAACCTCTAAAAACTTCAGTTTTTAGAGGTAACTTTGAAAGTGCTAAGTTTAAAGTAACTATATTAAAACAACTTAAAACTTAGCGGCACTCTCGAAAAACTCACTGAAAGTGAGTTTTTCGAGATGACCTGATATGTTTAGTCTTGAACTTTTACTTCTTTATTTGCCATAATAACAAAAGGTATCCAGGTTATTGTGGTAAACACTATACTGATAATCTGTACAATTATGCCCTGCCATCCATGTCCAATAAAGGCTCCGAGTATAAGAGGAACACCGAAGGGAACATCAACCGTGTTGCAGGGCATAAACCCTATTTTTGTGAAAAACAATGCGATAGCACATGCAATACCGGAATTGAAAATGAAGGGGATTGCAAACGTGGGGTTCAACACAAGCGGCAGGCCGAAAACGACAGGTTCACTGATATTAAAGAAAGCGGGACCAATACCGAGTTTTGCTATCATCCTGTGATCTTCCCGTTTCGAGAACAGAAAAATAGCCAGTATGAGAGAGAAAATCATGCCGGCGCCACCTTCTACAATAAAGTTCAGCCAGAATCCATAGGTAACAGGTTGTGTCGGAAGCTTACCATTCGCCGCTGCGGCTATATTTGCGGCGATTGCAGCAGCCATGAGCGGATTACGGATCGGTGATATCATCAATCCTCCATGAATCCCCAGAAACCAGAAAAGCTGGGAGAAGATAACAACTGCAAGGATACCCCCCGGGCTTTGGAAGAGAGCTTCCAGCGGTGCCTGTAACGCTTTATATACGAATTCATTTATATAACTTCCGGTCGCTATACGGAATAAGGCACCTGATATACTGGCGAGAATCAGTGTAAGCATAATCGGGATGAGAGTATTAAACGATGTTGCAATACCGTTGGGAACGGATGGCGGCATTTTAATTTTTATAGCATCAATTTTTGTCAAATGCAGAAATATCCATTCTACAAAGATTGTAAACAGCATACCGATAAAAAGCCCCTGCGCACCGATTGCTGCCGCCGGTAAACCTGATGCGGTTCCTGTTGCATTATTAACGGTAACGGTAACGACTTCCGGTATAACTGCACAGTACGAAGCAACCGCGACGATTCCGGTAATATGTTCCGGGATTCCGTCATGTTTTGCCAGATTCATCGCAATCAGAAAAATAACGGGTATGCTCATGATTCCCAGTGTTGCATAGTTGATGGCTGTAAATGCAACACCAAGATTACTCATCCATGGGATCCATTTTGCGAGACCTGTTTTAGGACTGCAGAGTATCGTGTTAAACAGAACAGCGAAGGATCCGACGATAACAAACGGCATAAATACAGTAAACGCATCCTTGATACTGGACAGATATTTATTTTCATCCACTTTCACTGCTATACCTGTAAGCGTATTTTCAAATTTCTCAGAAAACATAGAATTATCTCCTTTTT
>DCFS01000242.1 GCA_002319875.1 Treponema sp. UBA1798
GCTATAAAAGGTGTACCGCCGTACGCAGGAGCATAAAGTGCGATATCCTTCACCCCCCTGCTAACAAGCCGGCACGCTGCAGTAAGTGCAGACAGTCCCGATCCTGCAATCACGACCTGATGCTTCATGTTCTTTTCCTGTTATGCCTTTACAGCTGCCAGTTTCTTTTGACGCCGGGCGGTAACAATCAGATAAAGCGTTATTGCAAAGCCGAAAACATAACCGATAATATCGGTCGTAAGCCCCGGCATGGCAACCAGAACACCGCTTGCAAACAGTAAACCGCGAAGCCACAACTGCTTTATCGGAGCAAAAAGATAGCCCGCAATTGCACCTGCCAGGAAAAATACTGCAATCGCAAGCATAATGCATGCGTAAACGATTTCTCCAATAGAACCATTTAACAGAATCGCAGGTTGATAAATAAACGCATACGGTACGATAAATGATACGATTGCATAAAAGAACGCTGTCCATCCTGTCTTCCAGGAATCCGCATACGCTATTCCTGCCGCAGTAAACGATGCTACGCATACAGGCGGTGTAATCTGTGCTATAACACCGAAGTAGAAAATGAACATATTCAGAGAAAGCAGATCAAGCCCCAGCTTTGACAGCGTTTCTGCAAACAGAATGTTTGCAATGAGATATGCCGCAACCGTTGGAAGTGCCATACCGAGAACCAGGCATCCCACCATAGTGATAAACAAAGCGAAAAGCAGATGTGAGTTCCCCACGGAATTAATAATCGTGGTAAGCTTATTTGCAGCTCCACTGCGTACTACAATGCCGATCATAACACCGCAGGCTGCTGTCGGTATTGCAATATTCGCAGCCTGTTTGATACCAGTCATACAGCAATCAAGCAGTTGTTTTGGAGACAGTCTTGTTTCCTTAGAAAGAAAACCGATAATAATTGATAATGCAATACCGGTCAAAGCACTGGTCGGCAGCGGCATACTCATGAATATCATCACAACCATCACAATAACAGGAAGCAGACGATACAGACGCGGCAAAACAGGTGCCGATGTATAATGGGTAGAACTGTCCTTTCCCCCCAGGTGATTCTTTTTTGCAATATTATGTACAAGAAAGAATACCGCAAGATAATATCCAAGAGCCGGAATAAGCGCATCAACGGCAATTCTTGCATATGGAATACCGATCATTTCGGCCATGATGAATGCGCCGACACCCATAATAGGTGGCATGATCTGCCCGCCGGTCGATGAAACGGATTCAACGGCAGCAGCCTGTTCCGGCTTATACCCTGCTTTTTTCATCAACGGAATAGTGAAAACCCCGGTGGTAGTTACATTTGCCACCGCACTGCCGCTTACCATACCCATAAGGCAGGAAGATACAACAGAAGCTTTTGCCGGACCACCGGCAGTCTTGTCAGACAGTTTCATACCGAGATCGATAAGGACCTGCCCGCCGCCGCAGGTAGCAAAAAACGCTCCGAACACAAAATAATAGAAAATTGTCGTAACACATGTAGCAAGAGGAGACCCATAGATACCGTCGGGCGACAGAGTAAGCATTTCGCCGAAATGCTGCCACGTCATACCGCTGTATTTAAACGGACCGGAAATATACTGTCCGAAAAATGCATACCCAATAAAGAAAAGGACAAATACCGTCAACGCCAGTCCCAGTGTACGATGAACAGAAATAAGAAGAATTATAAGAAGACCGAAAGATGCTATCAAATCTACCGGCAACATCTGATCTACCATCATAATACGATACACAAGACGGTTTACATTCGTTATAAAATAAATAGCCACATAGGCTGCCATAAGGATACACGCGGCATCGATGATCCACAGCCACTTCTTGCCTCTGTATTTTTCGGCAAGCGGTTTATACAAAAATATGATCATCAGACTCAAAGAAAGATGAAGGGAATAGGAAATCTGGCTGACAATAGGTCGTACCAGTGCAATGTAAAGTTCAAATCCTAAAAATATTAATGAAAGAACGGCAATAAGTCCGTACCGGAATTTTGACATCGGTACTTTCTTTTCTTCCTCTTCTTCTCTTTTTATTTCTTTTTCTGCATTTTTTTGAAAAAAAGATCTTTTGACTTTGGTTTCGTCAGCCATATCAGATACCTCTAACACTACAACAACAGGGAAAGATCCCCCATTGCATGAACATACACCCATGTATGGAGGACCATAAAAACATTTTCAGACTGTTTATTTCATCCAGCCTTTTTCACGGAAATATCTCTCTGCACCCGGATGAAGCGGAACACCGCCAACCTTTCCCGGCTGCCAGCATGTCTGTGGATCAAACGGAATCATCGAAGGATACTGTTTTACCAGTTCGTCACGGTTTTCACACATAGCTTTCGTCAACGCATAGGCAACATCATCCGGCATATCTTTCTTTACGAAAACACAGTCCGGAGTTCCTGCATTGATGATATCCTTTGTCTGACCTTTGAAAGAGTTTGCAGGAAGCTTTACACGTTCGAATCCCTGAGACACGAAGTAATCAAGCGTTGCATCCTTCCACTGGGTAAAGTGGAGGTCATTTGTCATCGCATTCTGTACCATTGAAGATGATTCTGCAGAAGTATGATCAAGAATCATATCAAGTTTTCCGTTCTTGAGCATATCAGAAAGATCTGAACTGCCGCCATTAACTATATCGCCGCCCCAACTCTTGATATCTTCCGGTGTTACTTTGAGATAAGAAAGAAGGAGTTCAAGACATCTATAGTCCATGGAACCCTTCGGGCTGCACCCGATGCGGATCGGCTTTTTATTGGCAATAACATCCTCAATCTGATCATAACCATATTTCTTGATGAATGATGTTGTCATAAAGTTTACAGCAGAAATAGCACTTAAAGAACCGACCAGTGCACGGAAATCCTTTGTAGCAGGCTTCCCGAGGTTACCTGTTTCATATGCCCATTTAGCAGGTGCGCCGTTACAGAATGCGATATCTGCAACGCCGTTTGCAAACAGATAGGGAGCTGCCATACCACCCGGCGATGTCGGCTGGATATCAATAGCGGATCCCGCCGGAAGATACTTCTGCCACAGCTGTCCCAAACCAGCTGATTTTACATATGTGGAACTTCCAACCTGATCTGATGAAAATACCAGATGTACTGCACCATTGGTGTTCTTTTTTGCAGTTGCCTTTCCACCGGCATCCTGTGTTCCATTGGCAAACAGCATTCCGGCCCCTGCCAATGCCATACAGACTAATGCAATCTGTTTCTTCATATATTCCTCCTATACAATTACCTTTTTAAACCAAAAAGGCTGGATACTATTTTACGTCCTTATTTTTTGCAAGCAGTACCGCGTACTGAATTGCATTGATAAGGCTCAGTTCGTTCTGGATACCCTTTCCTGCATGGCCGAAAGCCGTTCCGTGATCTACCGATGTACGGATAATCGGCAGACCGAGCGTTATATTGACGCCGGTAACTGCTCCCCATTTTTTTGCTTCTTTATCGTATACAAAACCGAGAACTTTCAGCGGTATATGACCCTGATCGTGATACATGACGACCGTAATATCGTACCAGCCGCCGCGCGCCTTTGAAAAAGCTGTATCAGGCGGTAACGGTCCGTCCACGATAATGCCTTCGGCTTTCGCTTTTTCGATTGCAGGTATAATTTCATCGATTTCTTCCGTTCCGAACAACCCGTTTTCACCGGCATGGGGATTAAGCCCCGCAACGGCAA
>DCFS01000192.1:0-3515 GCA_002319875.1 Treponema sp. UBA1798
AGGCAGAACTTTCGTCAACCATGAACGCGTCCTGAATGGCTTTTACTTCAGCCTGTAAAACCGTAAAATCGGCTTTCGCATCTTCGCTTTCCGGCTGATACATGATGCCGGTAACTCCTGAAAGGCCTTTTTCGTTGTTCAGATATTTCTGGAAATTTTCCGGACTGTAAAACCATTTCAGAAAATCAACCGCAATACTGCTGTTCTTTGCTTTTTCAGGAATTGCAAGGGCTGTACCGCCGATAATTGCCGCCTGTCCGGAGGGACCTTTCGGAGTCGGCATAACGCCGAATTTGAACGCAGTTATGTCGTGAAAAAATGCGTTGTAATTCCATGACCCTGAAAGATATATTCCTACATCGCCGTTTTTGAAATAATCAGCAGGATTATCAGTGGTTCCGCCGCTCCAGATGGCTTTAGGCATAATTTCGTTATTTGCTTTGACAAATCTTGTAAGCGTCGCTATATTCTGCGGGCTGTTTACGGTAATAACAAATGAATTGCCGTTTTTTTCAACAAGTGATCCGCCATTTGCGTACATCAGTATGTCATACCGTGCACGGGAAGTATCACATGCAAAACCATATTTTACACCGCCTTTTTTCTGAAGCAGGGCGGCATTTTTATATAATTCATCCCATGTCCAGGGTGCATCTGCTGAAGGTGGCTGTATGCCGGCTTTATTAAACGCATCCTTATTATAGTACATGTCGGTAATCGTATACTGGAAGACGAGTCCGGTCATTTTATCGGAAACATAATCTTTGCCGACTATTTTCTGCGCAGTGGGTTCAAACTTCGATATATCTACTACTTTCGACAGATCCATGAATTCTTCCGGATAGAGCTGATGCAGCCGGGTCGTAGTGATCAGATCCGGCATATCATTATTTTTTGCCATTGCGGGAAATTTTGTCAGCTGGTCGTCATATGGAATAACCATAATGTCCGCTTTATTTCCTGTAGCTGCTTCCCAGTCATGCAGGGCCGTTGCAAAAGAGTCGGCATTACCCGGTTCTTCGGAAAGCAGTACTTTCATTGTCTTGTTGCTGGCGGCTGCTTTTGAGCTTTTGCCACAACCCGCCATTACCAGTCCGGCAGCCAGTACCGCACTGTATACAAAAAATTTCTTCATACCAATTCCTCCATTCGATAAGAAAAAAGGCAGCAAACTATCTGTAAAAAGTATAGCAGCATATTATTGAGCCTACTATGTATTTTTTGCGGGAAAAAAGCGAAATGTATCGCATATTTTGCGGTACGAGTTCTGCTTGAGGTAGTATTTTTATGCTGCCAGCTGATACCGGGCCGGGTAAAACTGTTCCGGTTACAGATACCTGATGAGATTCCGGTTGTTTTGTACAGCTGTTTTATGATATACTCCTCCATTATTTATGGTAAAATAATGAAACAGACCACTGACATACAACAGGTGCAGAAGAGCCATCGCATTATTGCATCGGCGTTTTCCGCTGCCTTTCCCCATACACTTCCGATTTTTGCCGGTTTCTGGTTTCTCGGTATGACATACGGTATTTACATGCATGCATCCGGGTTCAGCTTCTGGTATCCGATGCTGATGAGCCTTACGATTTTTGCCGGATCGATGGAGTTCGTCGCGGGTAATCTGCTGCTCGGTGCGTTTAATCCGCTGCAGGCTTTTGTGATGACGCTGATGATCAACGCCAGGCATCTTTTTTACGGTATCGCCATGCTCGACAGATTCCGCGGTACGGGATGGAAAAAAATCTATCTGATTTTCGGTATGTGCGACGAAACTTTTTCCATCAATTATACTGCAGATATCGGTCCCGGTGTCGATAAGAGCTGGTTTATGTTTTTTGTAACGCTGCTCAACCATTTTTACTGGTTTTCAGGTGCAACTCTCGGCGGTCTTTTCGGCGGTTTTATCCGCTTTAATACGAAAGGGCTTGATTTTGTCCTGACGGCGATGTTTGTAGTCATTTTTATGGAACAGTGGCTGAAGGAAAAAAATCACGTCAGTTCGCTTGCCGGTATCGGTCTGTCGGTTTTGTGTCTCCTTGTGTTCGGTCCGGGGAATTTTATTATTCCGTCTATGGCAGGTATTTTCTGTATGCTGACAGCCTTGCGGCGTCCGCTGGAAAAGGCTGACACAGGAGTGAGGTTATGACGCTTACGGAACAGATTATAACCCTTGCAATGGTCGTACTGGGAACTATGTTGACCCGGTTTTTGCCTTTTTTTATATTCCCTCCGGGAAAACAGACTCCGAAATACATTTTATATCTTGGCAGGGTACTACCCGGAGCTGTGTTCGGTATGCTTGTCGTATACTGTCTGAAAAACGTCCATCTGTTTTCGGAATCCCACGGTATACCGGAACTGATTTCTATCAGCATTGTAATTGTGCTGCATTTATGGAAGCGGCAGATGCTGATTTCCATTGCAGGCGGAACGATTTGTTATATGCTGCTGGTACAGCTGGTATTCGGGACGTGAAAAAACAGGCAGCACCGGCAGTCCGCTTCTGTATCGGCTTTCAAAGGACCCGCTTATCAGTGAAGTTCTGATATTTTATAAGTGTCGTGGTGATAATTCATCAGTGAAGCAATGAAATTTTATCAGTGATAAGTTAGTGTTTTACCAGTGATAAAATATCAGTGTAACACTGGTAAAATGTGTAACATGCATTGTCCTGCCGGGATGATCTCCGACAGTTTTCAGTCATTTCCCGTTTAGTTTCTGTTCACTTCTCCATTTATCAGAGGCTGCTGTTCCGTCAGTTCCGCATCAGTCATCTGCTGAGAGCCGGAGATTGAGAACGGAAGAAACAACGGTATTGTAACGGAAATCAGCCGGTTATGTCCTTTATTCGTGCGGACGGGTTGGTAATTCAGCGTCTGATGTTTCTGTTCCGTCCCCATACGGCTGTTTTTTCTGGGCAGCATACAGATCGCCCGTCGTTTCATGTTCTCTTTCAATATTTTTCTGAGAACGTATGCGGTTGAGCTGTCCGTCTATCTGTATCCGTACAGCGCGTTTCCCTTCGTCGTCCAGTTTGCGCCACTTGCTCAGCAGAGCCGTATCTTCGGGCGTGACGCCTGTTGAATTATTTCCCGTTAAAAGCCATTCGACGGAAACATGAAGATACCTCGCAATCTGCAGTATGATGTCTGCTGTCGGAATGTTGTTGCGTATCTTCCAGTTGGAAATTGTCTGGGCCGGTATTCCGAGATCACGGACAAGCGCTTTCCGTTCCGCAAGAGTTTCTATCCGCTGTACAATCTGTTCGCCTGTGATTTCCATACTGCTATTATCGTCTGTTTTTATCTCTGAAAAGATATAGTTTCTCTTGACAATTCCATTAAAAGAGTTATAGTTATTAATGGATATCCCAAAAGAGAGAATAAAATGATGGAAGAAACTGAATTATTACGAAAGGACACTGAGGTCCGGCAAAAAATAAATGAAACGGTATATCAATTATCCTGTCAGCAGGATGTCTGTGAAAGCCTTGCACTGTTTTTGTCATA